>NZ_CAKRCF010000114.1 GCF_934307085.1 uncultured Anaerobutyricum sp. | reverse complement strand
TTCCTATCTGTTGTGGATTGGGGAGTATGAACCATTTGCCGGGAAAACCATAGGAAATAATGTTTACATGGATATACGGGGGAAAAAGGCAGTTTTTAAGAGAACCAGACTGACCTACGAAAGAAACAATATTTTTGCTACGATAAAGAGATTGGCAAAGAAGTATAAGCCGGATTATGAGGGAAAAGTATATCTGGAAACAGTCAGATGTTTCTTTACCATATCTGAGGAAGAACTGGAAAAGTGCCGATATAATTATAAAGGCAAGGATACTTATGCCTTTGTGATGTCTGACAGATATATCATGGCTTTATATACATACTGCCTGTCTGCAAGAAAAGCGGTTGCATTGGAAGATATAGAGTTGGAGGGACTTTCGGAAGCAGAGCTTTCTATGGTAAAATTAGAGAGTGTCAGGGAGGTGTTATTCCAGACATTGTTACTTGATGATGTGAAATTTGAGGATGGCAAGATGTATGCGGAACTAAATGCTATTTATATATTATAGAGAAAGAAGGAAATTATATGTTGGAAATTGATTATGGTTCATCTGTTTTTTACTATGGAGATGGGGTGCATCAAGTTAGGAGACATTACACTATTGAATATTTATTTGATTGCGACAATATAGAATTAAAGACAAAATATGAAAGAGAAATGCAGTGTTTTCTTGAATCTTTTAATGTTGCCATGACACAGGAATGCCAATGGGGAAAGGATTTTTTGGAATCTATTGGGGTATTAATACAAAACACCGAGGTAGTCCCATATACATTATATTATGATTCAGACTGTGATGTTGATTTGGTAGAAAGCGAAATTATAAAAAAAGGATTAGAGTGTTTATACAAGATAAAACCAATTATTGCTCATATTGATAACCACTTATTGATGGATAAAGAATGTCATGGGGAGTTATCATTAGGTGGGTGTGGAAAACGGTTGATACCAATAACAGAAGATGTAATAAAGCCAAGTGATATTAGTGATACAGCTTCATTTATGATGGATCAGCTATTAGGCTTGGAGTCAACCGGAAAAACAATCATTATAACAGATAATTATTTATTTCCCCCCAATTATGATTTTACTTATGAGAATGATTTGGAAAAAGTTTTATGTTTTCTAAAAGCAAAAGAAATTAGATATTATGGAAATCAAAAGCTTGTAAATCAAAATTTTTTTCAAAAAATAAATCATATTTTGAAATCTGTTGGGACGGAAATAACATTTTATAACATTAGTGATTTTCATGATAGATTTTGGATTAATAAGGATACTTTAGACGGATTAGTTTTTGGAACATCTCTTAATGGAATTGGAAGAAAATTGTGTTATTTTGATGCTATTACAAGGGATGATGCAAAAACAATTATACAATATTTAGAAAAGTAGCTATATAAATTTTGAACAGCGTAAGGGCAGTTATAGATCGTAAAGGTTTGTAGCTGCCTTTTTTGCGTTTAAAGAACTTTTGGACAAAATGTCCAGAAGTGGAAAGGAGAGCTTATGAAGTATTTACTGCACCGGCTGTATGTTCCACCATAGCGGAATTACAGCTACAAAGAAATCAAGGAGGAAAACCATGCAGGAGGAAGTTACACAGAAAACGATTGCCCTTGTTTTCAAGTCCTCAAGGCTGA
>NZ_CAKRCF010000113.1 GCF_934307085.1 uncultured Anaerobutyricum sp. | reverse complement strand
TTGCGTTATTATAAAGAAATATGATAAAGATACAGGAAGGAATATTCCATGAGTAAAGTTTTAATTATCGGCGGCGGAGCTGCCGGAATGATGGCAGGGGTTTTCGCAGCCCGTAACCATCATGAAGTTCATATATTAGAGAAGAACGAGAAACTGGGAAAGAAAGTCTTCATCACAGGAAAAGGCAGATGTAATGTGACAAATGCCTGTGACACAGAAGAACTCTTTCCTGCAATGATGAGCAACCCTAAGTTCCTCTACAGCAGCTTCTATTCATTTACCCCTCAGGATGTAATGGAGTTCTTTGAGAAAGCAGGTGTTCCTCTGAAGGTAGAGCGTGGAAACAGGGTATTCCCACAGTCTGACCATTCCTCAGACATCATCCGCGCCCTGGAGCGTGAACTGAAGAAAGCAGGAGCAAAGATTCATCTTCACACTGCTGTACAGGAAATTGTAAAGAAACCTGTAACGGAATCTGTAACAGATTCAGCAAATACTCTTGAATCAGAAGCCGCATTAACAGAATCAGGATCTGATGCAGGAAAAGGCAGAAAAGGAAAAAAATCATCTGACATACCGCAGGAGAAGATCACAGGAGTTATCCTTACAGACGGAACCTTCATGGAAGGAGATGCAGTCATCGTGGCAACCGGAGGATTCTCTTATCAGAGCACCGGCTCCACAGGTGACGGATACCGCTTTGCAAGAGAACTGGGACTGAAAGTCACAGACATTGCCCCCTCTCTTGTCCCATTAAAGACAAAAGAAGACTATATCCCTAAGCTTCAGGGACTTTCCCTTAAGAACACAGGACTTACCATAAAAAATGGAAAGAAAGTACTCTATGAGGATTTCGGAGAAATGATGTTCACCCATTTCGGAGTCACAGGTCCCATGATTCTCTCCGCCAGTGCCCACATTGGTGCAAAACTGGCAAAAGCACCAAACGGCGAACTGTCCGCATATCTGGATCTGAAGCCTGCACTTACCAGAGAACAGCTGGATGCCAGGATCCTGCGTGAATTTGAAGCAGGACCAAACAAACAGTTCAAAAACGTGATCGGCGTACTTTTCCCGTCATCCCTGACCCCGGTAATGCTGGAACTGGGCGGAATCCCCGCAGATAAGAAAATCCACGACATTTCCAGAGAAGAACGCCAGCACTTCATTGATATCATAAAAGCATTCCCGTTCACCATCACAGGGATGGGCGAGTTCAAAGAAGCTATCATCACCAGAGGCGGCGTCTCTGTCAAAGAGATCAACCCCGGAACAATGGAATCAAAGAAAATCTCAGGTCTTTACTTCGCAGGCGAGGTACTGGATCTGGATGCAGTGACAGGTGGATACAATCTGCAGATCGCATGGTCTACCGCATATCTGGCAGCACAGGCCATACAGTAAGTTGAAACAGGCAGATGATGAGTACCTTGTAAGCAAATTATATCTATGATATGATTCAGCTATAGGTTATTTATTGATTAATAAACATCAATCAATAATAAAACAGAGAAAATCTGTTTATAGCAATCTTCCTAAATGCATTATTTCAGGGGATTGCTATAAATAATAGAAACAGGAGGAACCGTGAAAATGGGATGTAACATAGCCATCGACGGACCTGCAGGAGCAGGAAAGAGCACCATCGCAAAGAAAGTAGCGAAAGAATTATCATTTATCTA
>NZ_CAKRCF010000112.1 GCF_934307085.1 uncultured Anaerobutyricum sp. | reverse complement strand
GAAAAACAGAGCAGCAGGTGCTCTGGCCGTGCAGAAAGAGAGGTGTGGCATGGGGATTTACCTGAATCCGGGAAATGAAAAATTTTTCCGGGCGGTGCATTCGGAAATTTATGTAGATAAAACCGGTCTTTTGGAATATACGAATAAAGTTATGAATACATCGCAGCAGAATATCTGTGTCAGTCGTCCGAGACGTTTCGGAAAATCAATGGCAGCAGATATGCTTGCAGCGTATTACAGCAGGGGATGCGATTCTGAAAAATTATTTTCCGGGCTTGAGATAGAAAAAAGTGAGGCGTTTGGAAAGTATCTGAATCAGTACGATACGGTTTTCCTTAACATGCAGGAATTTCTCAGCCAAAGCAGTGGCATAGAGGGAATGCTGGAATTGCTTCGAAAAAGTCTTCTGTGGGATCTCCTGGAGGAATATCCGGATTTTCGGTATTTTGATGAAACGAATCTGACCAGAACGATGCAGGATATCTACAGCAGAACGAAACGACCATTTGTGATTATTATAGATGAGTGGGATTGCGTATTTCGGGAATTCAAGCGGGAGAAGGAAGCACAGGAGATATATCTGGATTTTTTGCGTGATCTGCTGAAGGATAAAAGCCATATCTGCCTGGCTTATATGACCGGCATTTTGCCAATCAAAAAATATGGAACGCATTCCGCTTTAAATATGTTTGATGAATTTTCGATGATTGCACCCGGACCGCTTGCACCTTATGCAGGCTTTACCGAAAATGAGGTGCGTGATCTGTGCATGAAATATCATATGGATATGGAAGAAGTAAAAAGCTGGTATGACGGCTATTTATTTACAGAGGAGCTTTCCATTTACAGTCCACGTTCTGTGGTAAGCTGTATGCAGTTTGGCAAAATAGGAAACTATTGGAATCAGACGGAGACATTTGAAGCGCTGCAGGTTTATATTGATATGAATTTTGAAGGCCTTCGTGACGACGTGCTCAGCATGATCGCAGGAGAGAGTGTGCCGGTAAATACAGGAAGCTTTTCCAACGATATGATTACGTTTCGTACAGAAGATGACGTACTCACACTTCTGGTGCATCTTGGATATCTGGGGTATGATGAAGAACATAAAACCGTCTTTATTCCGAACAGTGAAGTACGTGCTGAGTATGTGAATGCGGTATCGGTATCAGACTGGGGTGAGATTTCACGGGCATTGAAAAATTCTGCCGACACATTAAATGCAATCTGGCAGATGCGGCCGCTGCAGGCAGCGGAGGGAATCCGACAGGCACACTTTGAGACCTCTCATTTGCAGTATAACGATGAGAATGCTTTGAGCTACACGATTTCTCTTGCACTTTATACAGCGCGCAATTATTACACGATATATCGGGAACTGGCGGGCGGAAAGGGATTTGCGGATCTGGTCTTCCTGCCGAAAAAGAAATTTCAGGATAAACCGGCGCTTGTGGTGGAACTGAAATGGGATCAGACGGCGGATACTGCAATTTCACAGATTGTGAAAAAGGAGTACTGCGAAAGCCTGAAAGAATATCAGGGGAATCTGCTGCTGGTTGGGGTAAATTACAATAAGAAGACGAAGGAACATACCTGCAAAATCATGCAGATGACAAAGTAAAAACAGAGAAAGATGAGATAGCTGAGATAGTTGAGACAGAATACAGGAGGGCATAAAATGA
>NZ_CAKRCF010000111.1 GCF_934307085.1 uncultured Anaerobutyricum sp. | reverse complement strand
AATTTTGGAGTCAAGCTGACCAGCACCGGAAACAGCCGGACGCTGATGGCTTTCATCGGATTCCGCAGATGCAATCCGAATAAAACGGTCGAGGTGCTGATGGACGGCTGGCAGGTCAACGGACTCTGCATTCGGTACCATAGAGAAAAGAGAAAGGAAAAAACGGCACACACGCTGATGATCCGGAAACGGAAAGCACAAGAGCGAGCGTTGCTGGAGCAGGAAGCATGATTTTTGAAACCCCACCGGATGAGACATTTCGTCTTGTCTGGTGGGGATTTTTTTGTTTTTGGAGGATTTTTTTTCCGAACCCATTGCTATGTGCAAAATTCTGCTATATGGTGAGTATACAGAAATACACATACAAGGAGAGAGCAAAATGAAGAGGCTGGCATGGCTTTCAGTAGAAGATTACGCAGCGACCCAGATGGAACTGGTGGTCGTGAGTGCAATGAAAGGGTATCTGCGGCGGATGCCGGAGAAAGAGGCACTTAAAAAAGTAGAGGGTATCCTTGACCCGAAGGTGATCTGCTTAGCCGGTGATGATGGCGCACCGATGCCGGTACAAAGCAATGTTGACGGAGCAAAGCTCGCTGCGTTCATCGCTGCGGCCGTGGCAGACAGCATCAGGGAGCTGGAGAAGAGAGAAGATGACCTGTCAAAAGCTGGTGTGACCATGCTGGAGAATGTGGATGGCAAGAGCGTGGTGGAGCAGATGAGTCCCCAGTTTTTGGAGTTCGTGCTGGATGCGTATAGGAGTTTGAAATACACACGATGACCAACAAAAATTGCTGGAAAGTTCACAGATGACTGCTTGATAAAAGAGCATCTTTATGGTAACATGAAAATACAATAGGAGTATTATACACTCTCATTGAAAACACTTTGAGGAGGTGGCGCCGATGGCTGAGACACTGGAGGAACGAAAGAAAAGACATCACCAAGAAGATCTTCAGCGTTTACGTGGCTTTAGACCGATTGATGATACTTTTATGCGTTGCCTTTTTAGAAATAACGTTCCATTAGCAGAAATGGTGCTGCGCATTATAACAGGGAAGAATGATTTACAGTTGGTTTCTTGTGAAACCCAGGCTGATTTAAAACGTGTAACAGGTGCGAAATCTATTCTTTTGGATGCTTATGGTACGGATTCAATGGGGAAAAAGTACGATATAGAAGTTCAAAGAGCAGATATTGGAGCAGACCCACACCGTGCTAGATATCATTCCAGCATGATGGACATTGAGAACCTTGATGCGGGAGAGGATTTTAGCAGCTTACCAGATACTTATGTAATCTTTATAACAGAAAACGATTATTTTGGAGAAAACCAGCCATTATATCCTGTACAGAATATAATTACCACAACTGGAAAACCATTTAATGATGGAACGCATATTATATATGTGAATGGCGAGTATCGTGGGGATTCTGATGTTGGTAAATTGATGCATGATTTTAACTGTACTCAGGCTAATGATATGATTTTTCCATTAATGGCTGAGAAAACCAGATATCTTAAAGAAAACCCGAAAGGAGTGAGCGAAGTGTGCAAGCAGATGGAAGATTTAAGAAATGAGAGTATTCTTGAAGGCAAGATTCTTACACTGATTGACTTGGTTCAGGATGGAACTCTTGATATTGAGATAGCGGCAGCAAAAGCAAATATGACGGTGGATGAGTTCAAAGAAACAATGGGTAAAGCCCCATTAAAGGCGGTATAAGAAAGTAAACA
>NZ_CAKRCF010000110.1 GCF_934307085.1 uncultured Anaerobutyricum sp. | reverse complement strand
CGCAACCCCAGATAAAAATTAAGAATAACCGCCAGAAATCGTATTGCTTTTTTCTGTTCAAATGATGAATACAAATCTAATAGAATTTGTTCAAATTCTTCTGAATTGTAGACCAATTTTTCAGCGGACTTTTTAACAACTTGCCGGAACTTCACAGTAACCTTTAGCTGTGGGAAAATGTTACGCTGAATATAGTCATTCATGTAAGCATATTCGAAAATCTGCTTAGGGATTAAGCGTATATTTTGCCATTGCTTAGAGCTCAGGTTATATTCTTTGATTAAAGAATTAGCCCACAGATTTAATTCTTTTAATGTAATTTCAGCAAGCGGCTTCTGGAACAAAGGAGTTCCCTCAAAATACTTTTTCCAGTGCTTTTCATGGGTATCTATGGTGTTAGGACTATTGGTTAAGTAAGATTTGTAATCCAACCACTCTGGGTAGAGATCAGTCATGGACAGAGAAGCTCCTGCGTTGGCTAAAACATAAGGTGCTAAAGCGTCTAATAATGCTTCTTTAGTCTTGCGTTGGATTCTCTTAGTGTAGTCCAATGGGTGACAGGTATACCATGCATCACGTTTATCATTATAAAAAATTGTATAGCGGTGAAGTTTTTCTATTTTCTTTCGACTTATCATTTTTTCAAAACCCGCTATCGTATCCATATCCATTGTATCATCATGGATTAATTTTTCCAGTTCTTTTTGATCTATTTCTTGCATATAAGACAAAACCTCATAGATTTTATCTTTAATATGTTATTTTGACTGTTAGGGTATCAAAAAAAGGGGGAGTCACTACGACACTCCCCCTATTGTTCAGTGTTCAATGTTCATTTTTGAGCTTTATTGATACAACAGATGCCGATGCATATCCTTTTGTAAGGACAACGTTGAGCTCGAAATCTGCAATAACACCTTTTGCATAGAATTCTTTGTTTTCCATGTTACGATCAATTGCATTGATCCATGAACCCTCTTCATCTTCCAGACGAAGAGCAATATACGGATTACCTGTTGTCTTGGAAGTCTTAATAGATACTGCACGAACCTCTAAATTATTACCTGTCAGTTTCATAGCTAAATTCTCCTTTCATGTCCCATGCTAAAGATTTGATATATTGAAAAAAGAAATGTGATACTTTTTTTACTGTCAAAATCTTAAGCCATTCAGGGTTGTTGTCTGTACACAAGTCTACAAATCTTGAAAAACTGATAATCTGATTATCACGAATAAATTTGATCATGTCTTGTATAATGCTCAAATCATCATCAGGTATATAAGAAACAGCTTCAAAATTAGCACCCGACAATGCAACAATATCTTCTTTGTTGTACTGTGCTTTTTCAGGGTTGTCCATATGAATAAGATAACGTGCATAGGCTGTAACACAATTGACGGCTTCAGCACCTACACCCGAAAAACTTTTGAAAATTTCTTCTACCTGACGTCGACTTTTTACACTTTGAAATAAAGCAATCAAATGATAATGCTCTTTTTTGGGCGAACCATCAGGCATAGTATCTCTATCATGCAGTGGACTAATCAGAATTGGAATATGTAATGCAGACACTATATCTTTCCAGTTTTCAGGTGCTGACTCTGGGTATACGATACAAGCATAATTACGTGTACGATTGGCAGAACTGTTTGTTTTTGCCATGTTGTCACCTCCTTTCTGATGACAGAATATCCGTCCTTTTTGGTTGATAAAATGCTGTTACATATCAACTGTCTTTAATAT
>NZ_CAKRCF010000109.1 GCF_934307085.1 uncultured Anaerobutyricum sp. | reverse complement strand
GCCGGGATTACCAGCTGTGCAGCAAGAATCGTCAGTACTGCTCCAATCGGTTCAACCACTCCTGAAAGTACACCTCCAAGAAATGCCTTTCCCCTACTTTCGCCTTCTGCCCTAAGCGGCATGGATATAATCGCTCCTTCCGGAAAGTTCTGAATGGCAATTCCAAGTGATAAAGCGAGTGCACTTGTTGCTGTAATCTGTGCATTTTCAGCAAGAAATCCTGCATACATTACACCGACTGCCATACCTTCAGGAATGTTATGTAGTGTAACTGCCAACACCATCATTGTAGTACGGCCAAGCTTGCTTTTCGGTCCCTCTGCCTGATTACTTCCAACATGAAGATGTGGAATCAAATGATCAAGTGCGAGTAAAAACAATATACCAATCCAGAACCCAACAACTGCTGGAATAAACGATAAAGTTCCCATATTCTCAGATTGTTTAATAGCCGGAATCAGAAGACTCCAAATTGAAGCAGCAACCATAATACCTGCTGCAAATCCTGTAAGTGCACGTTGCACTGATTTACTAAGTGTTTTTCCCATAAAAAACACACATACTGACCCTAGCATTGTTCCAACAAACGGAATCAGTATACCTTCAAAAATATTTATTAGCATTATATTTTCCTTTCTAACATAATCGAAAAAATTTATCATCTATGGCAAAAGTAATTATCTTCAGTGGTATAGTAACAGTTCTATAGCTTGTTGATTATATTTCTTAAAATCAATTATGCTATAATCTTTCATACTACCTTTTGTTAGTTTTAACTAACTCTCTTATATAAAGGAAACCGTGCAAAAAGCAAACTGTAATTTCACACGGTTTTTCTTGTGTTTAAGTATATCACTTATGAAATCATATAACAATAGAATTCTTTCAATAATGCTTGGATTTTTTCTAGACAATTGCAGTCATTGTCTAATTGTTCCTGTCTGTCCCATTCCAACTTTCCTCCATTCCCTTACTCAAATATTCGGTTATTTAATTCCATCCTATAAAGGTATATTCCTAAAACCGCCTGAAAACCTGTTGCTACAAAAATACTGAATCTCTCGACTATTCCAAAATACTCTTTCGGAACAATATTCATTCCTATTGCACCTATCATCATCATACCAAGAGCGATTGCTGCAAAAATACCATCATAGCACATACCAAAGTACATACATTATACAGACTGCTCAATTGATTCCATAACCTGAGTGATGGTGCATTTGATGCACTCAAACCGCTTACTGCCTGTGCCATCCAGTTATATCCAGGATAAGCAAGTGGAGAAAATACAACTGCTGCAGTGTAAGAAATAAATGCTGCAACTCCAAGCAGTCCACAATAATTTATAAAATTCTTTTTCTTCATTTTGCTGCATTCTCCTTACAAAACCATTGCAGATATTCGTCCAAAAGATTCTTATCTGTTTCATAGCTACACTTACCATTGCTCTGATCCAGTTCGTAATCCATCAGCCCATGTATCGTCATATCTTCTCTTTATAAGGAAACATCTTATCAAATTCTTCGGCTTTCTTTTCATCTACAAAATATCCCTCTGGTGTCGCATACTCTCCTGTAATACCATTTAAAAATCCCGGAATCCAGTTCTGGAACAAATGCCGGATCATTTTGGAGCTGATGCAATACATAATGCTCAAGGCATCCTGGACGATACACATTCCAAAAACTTTCTCTTACCAGATTTTCTACTTTCTGATATTCTTCCTTTTTCTCTAAACGAATCATAATATTACTTTTTTCCATTTCTTTTATGTCCTCTCTTAAAAATAAAAACC
>NZ_CAKRCF010000108.1 GCF_934307085.1 uncultured Anaerobutyricum sp. | reverse complement strand
GCACCTAAGTCTCCTTCTCAAGTACAACGAGCTCAGGCAGCATCTAATATTTTAGCAGTTGCACAACAGGAGCACGAAGAAATTATAACTTGCGCAGAACAACTCTTAGAAGTTATCTCTGCAATACAAAAGATAAAAATGCGCACCTATAACCAAGGTTGCGCAAATACATCCAATTCTAAAGTTGGAAATCTTAAAGAATATCGGTCGACTGCTGATTTTAAGATTACGCAACAATTATGCGAACAAACAATTGAAGATATATATATGTTAGCGTCTTCTCAAGATATAGGCACATACGATTTCGATGATATACTTCAAAATTTGCATCTTGTTGATATAAATGATTGTTTATACTACCGTTATTGCATCAATCACCAAATCAAATTCTATACATTTGATCATGATTTCGCAAAATTAGAAACTTCAAGCCTTATACATATTATTTAAATCAACACCTATGCATATCATTATTCGATAGATATATATTCTATACGCCGAAGATTTCGGAGCGAAACGTATTCCGAGCCTATCCAGTGGCGGTCCGAAGCGTTTCATGTTTGCAGATGAAGATGCATGGCTGCTTTTTTCAAAATATCTTGTGGAGGAGGTTGAAGAAAATGAAACGTGATAATACCATGTATACGATTGATGAATTAGCAGAGCAGGCTGGCGGATATTTTTCTATGCCTACGCCAGACGATATGGCCTACACAGATCTTTTATTTGATATTTGTCGGCAATTTGGTATTCGGTATTATTCCGCCACTTCTAAAGAGAAAGCTTTTGTCGAAGAAGTGACTCGTGTTACTTGGGCAAAAGAGCAGGAATCTTTGACCGGAGTAAAACAAGATATTCCTCCTGCATTCTCTGCGTAACCTTTTTCGTAAAAACACGCTGTTTTCACTATTACGGGAACAGCGCGTTTTTTGTATTCTCTCATGCAATGTTGGAAGAATTCTCAACTATTCCTGCCGTCCCTTTTGTTGTATACTCCCCCTATACAGGTCAAAGTAAATCCATGTCAATGCACCCCGCCCAGGCGCTCTTCTGCCCCTGAGCCGTACCTAAAACTCTGAACCCTGTAAGACAAATCAGACCACATGAATCCTTAAACGGAATCGTGCGGTCTTTTTTGTTGCAAAAAAATGAAGGAGGAACCCTTATGAACACCGAAAACAACATGAACCCTATGAGCCTGGACGATCTGTTTGCAGCATCGCCCGCACCTGTCGCTCCCGAAAGCACTCCGCTTCCGGAAATCGCACAGACTGTCCCCGCAGAAACCACTGTTCCTGAACCAGCACCATCCACAGAACCGCAGGCCGCTCCCTCTGCTACGGAACAGTCCGCCGCTTCTCAACCAGACAACATCATTGATCTGTTCGGTGCAGTTGTAGAACAGAGTGAGGAAGATTCGCTTGCAGAACTTCTGGTGAAAGTCACCACAAGTTGCCCTGTATTCGACTACGCTTCGATTCAGGTCGAAATCACCGATGCAGACATGACCTTTGAGCAGCTTCGCGTGAAAATGTCCGCAGACTGCCCTGAGTTGGAAGCGCGTGCTCATGTTTCTTGGACACTCAGCTACGCCGGCCTCACGGAACGTATCACCGACGTCAACAGCACGATCTACTCTGCAAAGTCCAAACTGGAACAGAGCAAGAAATTCAAAGACGCGCTGAAAAAGCACAAAAGCAAGGATAAACTGCCGGTTTGCAGCGTAAAGCCTACTGTCACCGCGCAGAAGAAGGGAATTCTTCCTTTCCCTGCATACAAGGCAGTCTGCGAAAGCGTGGATGCGGCAGAAAAAGCGAACGCGCCTATCTGCTATATTCCTTCTCAGAACGGACAGATTTACGAAATGCGCCGCAACGAGATCGGTACGTTTATCGCACCGTCCTCAAAAATTGTGGAGCTGGAC
>NZ_CAKRCF010000107.1 GCF_934307085.1 uncultured Anaerobutyricum sp. | reverse complement strand
CCGACCAAGCAGGCATTGCAGCGAGTGATTCCGGAACAGCTGTGGGGAGACCAGAAGGCCGCCTCGGACTATCTCGTAAACGCAATGGAGGAGCTGAAGCGGTATAAGGAAAAATATGGGGAGCTGTGAGAGCTGCCATTAGAAAAGTTCCTGCCGATGCAAGAGGAAAAACGTACATTTAAACAGCTCAGAGGTGAAAGCCTCTGAGCTGTTGGGTTCTATCTTGCTATTGCGTCTATCGTGTGTTACTATTATTTTGCCACTATCACAAACGGTAGGCGGTTATCCCTCTCTTTTAAGAGGGATGCACGATGGTTACATATGAAGCGTTATTTGCTTATACAGCAGCCATTGCAGCGGTCATTTCTGTAGTTCTACAGATTTTAGATCATACAAAAAAGAAGTAACCGCCCGTTTCCCAGACTTGCGGTTACTTCTTTAACACGGTAGGGGGACAAACCGTCTACTGGTAGTGCCCTTCTTCTATTTAGATTATAACCGCATGGGATGGAATTGTCAATTCTCATATCATGGATTCCTCACGAAAGTACCGACAACAAGAGTCATGTTAAAAACAATCGGATTTCTTTTGCTGATAACATTTCAGTTTTATTTTAGCAGCTATTGTTCCAATAGACAAAAAGAAAATAGAGAGCCGGCAGGAAAGCCGGTTTTCCATCGGATAAAATATTTTAGATTTTTATATATTTTTAAGTATAAAGACCATGTTTTGAAACAGGAATGGGCGATGCAGTTTGCCGCGATTGTATTATGGATTATCTTTGTTATCGCATACTCTCTGTACAGGATATTCGGATTAAAAATAGTTTTTGCTATGGATGCTCTCATATGTATTTGTTTGGGAGTTACAGTTGGATATATCGCAGTCTTGGCGTGCAGATATCAGTATCATCTGTATTTTACGAATAATACCAATCATGAGCATGATTGGATATGTGAAATGAAAGAAACCTTTGGCATGCATCCGAGACGAAAAGGAAAAGTCATTGCATTTTATGAAAAGCGGCAAGACAAATATGGAAAGCAATATCGGCTTGGAGATGTACAGTGCTCGAGGAAGCTGATAATTTATCATGTGCGAATCTACGATGACGAACTGCTGGTAGGGGATATAACGAAAGTTTTCCGAGACGATTTAGAGGGAAACATTCAGTGGGTGGTCTTTTAGAATGCATGATGAAGATGCAGATAATATTTTATCTAAAAAATAATATTGTAAAAACCGTGTATTCGCCGAATGAGAAATGATGCTCATTCGGTATTTTTTCTATGTAAAAAATGCTTTGTGTATAACTTACTACACAAAGGTTAGGATCATGCTTGAAAAATACGAGCAATTTTATAGGTTGGATACATTGTTGATATATCAAATAACTAGAAATATATAGACTTAATTGAAGGGCGAAAAGTGAAACGGTTTGGTTGAAAATAAAGATACACGATTGCAGCATAAGTGCTTTGTGTGTAAAAAGTGCCATCAGGTTAAGGTGATACAGGCTACCGAAAAGTGGTAGCTTACAGGGAAAAAGTGTACACAGGTTAAGGTGATACAGGCTGCCGGAAAGAGGTCGGCTTGCGGGAGAAAAGTGTACACAGGTTAAGGTGATACGGGTTGCCAGAAAGGTGGCAGCTTACAGGGAAAAATGTACACAGGTTAAGGTGATACAGGCTGCCGGAAAGATGGCTGTTCACGGAGAAAAAGTGTACACAGGTTAAGGTGATACAAGATGATGCGGAGCAGCTGTATAAACAAGGGTGTGTATGGATGAACGATGGTGAAGCATTATTGAAAGCAGGAAGCATACCATGGTGCCAAGCGATCTATCAATGACGAGAATTGTTCAAGTTATTTTGCATATATAGAGATGACTGCTGAGAGAGCTTTGTGTAGTAAGTTATACACAAAGGTCTGTGAAACTTGGAAAAAGACCTAGTAAATATGCAGATAAAAACAAAG
>NZ_CAKRCF010000106.1 GCF_934307085.1 uncultured Anaerobutyricum sp. | reverse complement strand
TCCTTTTGTAACGGAACACAACAGTGTTTATGTTTACAACGAAAAAACTGGTAGAATCGAAGAAGTGTTTGAGTAAAAGAGGTCGGTTATCAGACACCGATTCGAGAATGTTTCATTCCGTAACTACGGATAGTAGCAAAGCCCCACTTTTGCGGGGTTTTTTAGCTAAAAAATGCAATTTTTACCACCTGATACAAAAAAGAAAAAGCACCGAAAACCCACTGTTTAAGCGAATCTTCGGTGCTCCTAATACTGAATCGAGGCGACGGGACTCGAACCTTGTCAAGGCCGCTGCATCTGAGTCCTTCTAATTGCCTCTAATTGCTTCTAAATCCTTTATTTATGCGGCTTTTGAGAGTTTATCACTTAAAAGTTGCATAAACAAAGAATATCATTTCGTAGCACATTTGTTAGTGCAATGTTAGTGCAAACATATATCAGAAGGGTATGCTATATCTCTATCCAAAGGAATTCTCTATGCTGTTTTCTGTTCAGATAGAGCTTTAACTTCTTCTACTGTCAATCCAGAAAAATCTGCAATATCTTCTGTTGTTAACTTTCCCGACAATAACATTTTCTTAGCGATTTCGACTGCCTTTTCATGGGCTGTTTCTCTACGCATATTTTCCATTTCTCTGCATATTGTTAAAACTCCTTTCTCATCTTCCTTAAAATACCTCACCCTGTCTGCCAAAATCTTATAATACATATCCTGCGGTTTTGTACATGAAAAATCATGCATAAGCTTTCCTAATTCTGTATCATCTTTAATTTGAGAATTCACATATATGATATGCGACTCGTCCTCAAATAATTCCCCTGTTTCTCTTATCACCCGATCAACATGATAAATTGGAAGTCCTGCTTTTAACGTATCATTCTCTGTAATAAAGATAACATAAGTTTTATTCAACGCTTCATATTTATCACCTGGCTCTGTGACATTGGCATCAATCAAGCTGCTATTATACCTGGCACGCTTTGCTCCCGCTCCCTTATTACTTCTCTGTATCTCTATATTATATACTTCATTATTACTATCGACAGCGAGAATATCTAATCAGAACGTCCCTGCAAATTTTTAACATCATATTGTCCCTGTACTTTTTTTACTTTCAAATCACTACGTTTCAAAATAATTTGCAATAAAAATTCTGTACAATCCTTATCCTCAAATACTTTGCTCATAAAATCATCATCCACTGAACACGCTTTAAATCTGCCTGATGCTTCTTTTCAAAATCTAGCTCTCTTTACAACATCTCACCCCTCTCCTTTAAAATAACGGTTATATAAAGAATTTGTTTCTATTATTTTAGCATACCGTAAATGAAGGCTCAAGTTGTTCTCATCTTTAAATAATTAAAATCATATTTGTATTTACTTAAGCGTGATCGAGTATTTCCATTTCCCCATTCAATTCTAAAGTGTGGACTAGATAATTTTTTCCCGCAAACATCGCAGATAAAAGACTTTTTAAATTTTTTCATAAGTATAACCCTCCGACATTAATTTATAAAAAATATAGCATAGTTATCTTTAATATACAAATGAAATGAACAAATAATGGCCTTTTATCTGTAAAAATTGGATTCATCGTAGATGGTATCACATTCTGATTTAAACACACTGAACGTGATACAATTTAATCATATTTTTCCTAAGTGGTGTTCAAAGAGGGCCTTGAATACCACTTAAGACATGGCACTTGCAGATATAAAAGAAAGCAGGTAGTCATGTTATAAGACCACCTGTTCTTTGATTATGCTTATAGAGTCTCTGTATCTCGTCAGTCCGGCAAACTTGAAGTTGTCTCAATCGAACAGCGTTGCCGCATTTGGATTTTCATACGAGTCAAAACACATCAGAATTTGTTCTTTTGTGCATTTTTCTACAGCAAGGTCAGACGGGAGATTGTTTTTATCAAAAAATCTAATTTCTGTAGTTTCAATATTTTTTTCAAACTCTCCACCTTCATACCTGCA
>NZ_CAKRCF010000105.1 GCF_934307085.1 uncultured Anaerobutyricum sp. | reverse complement strand
GTACACGGTAAACCATGAGTACCCTAAACAAAAAAGGCATTGATTTCTCAGTGCTCTTTTTTATTCTTCATCTTGCATATATCTGGTATGGAGTCTGACCACGGTAATAGATCATCTATAAAACAGTAATCCGTATCTTCTTCATGTTCCATCATTTCTGTCAGCAGGAATTCCAGATATCGAAATGGATTTAGTCCGTTTGCCTTTGCTGTTTCTACTATACTGTAAACTAAGGCACTGGCTTTTGCTCCATTTATTGTATCTATCAATCTCCATGTGTGTTTGTGCATACAGAAATTCCGTAATGCAGATTCGGTCGCATTATTATCCAGTGGGACATTTCCATGGTTTAAAAATTCGCAGAACTGTTTTTCATGATTCAGGTAGTAGTTTACTCCCTTCATCGTCTTTCCTCCTTCTGGAACCATTTTTTCATCCCGTACTTTTTTCAGCCACGAAAATAAAGCCTCTACTAATGGTCTTACCAGAAGCTGGCGTTTTCTGTATCTTTCTTCGGCAGAGAGTTCCGCAAGCTGATTATCCATGTGATAGATCCCGGCTATCCGTTCCAATGCCTCGTGGGCAACCGTTCCTTTGGCTTTATCTCTCTGCTCTTTCGGTATTGCTTTTAGTGCTTCGACAAAATACCGGCGGGCATGGGCATGACAGAACGCAAATGTGATATCCGGGTTCTCTCTGTCCATTTTTTCATATACCGCATAGGCATCGCATTCACAGACTCCATGAAATCCTTCCAGAAACTTTTGGGGATGTTCTGCTTTCCGGGTCTTTTGATATTCATAAAGAATGATCACCCGGTCCGTATGATACTTCCCTGAACGGTATACCCACATAAAACTCTTGCTGTTTGCCGGTCGTCCATCTTTTGTGACTTCAACTGGCGTTTCATCCTGCTGTATCACGTCATATGTAAGCAGCAGCTCATGTAAACGGAAATAGACAGGGCTTAGATATCTCTCGCTGCAACGGATCACCCAGTTAGCCATCACCTGTTTAGAGATATTCACATCATTTCTTCTGAAATCTGTGGCGATCCTGTCAAGGGGCATCCCATTTACATATTTCGCGTTCATTATACTCGCAACGAGGGAAGGGGTAGCGATACTGTTCCTTAAAAGACTCTTTGGCCGGAAAGCCTTTACGATCTTATCTGTTGTTTTTCCAGCGTAGACACAGATATGATGTTCTTCTACTGTATATTTGGCCGGCTCTACTTTTACCCGCATATACGTCTCGTCTGGAAGCTGTTTCCACCCGTTTTCTCCAAAGATATCTGTAAGTTCTTCCTCAGATAGTGTATGGGAGATGGTCTCTACCGGCAGGGAAGAAAGGTCTTCTTTTCTCTTTCCCTTTTTCTTTTTACGTTTCACTACAGTCGGGATAACGTCTTCGTCTACTGGCTCCACGACATAGATATTTTCGAGCAGGGCTTCTGCCTCATTAAAGTTAAAGCATAGCTGCCCATCTATCACATCCAGTTTTTCAGACTTCCGGCCATACCGATGATTCTGGGCGACAGCAAGCTGCTCTGCCAGACGGTCCAGTTTCCCGTTCATTTCTATCATCTGCTCCTGCAGGTTCAGAAAAAGCGTGATGAGAACTTCTTTACTACATTGATTCAATTCGTCTCTGCTAAATATCTCTGCCATGTGTTCCTTCCTTTCTAAGGAGTATTATACCTTAAAAAAGAAGAAAAAGCGAATCGCCTAAATAGGAACCTTCGTCATTTTCACTATAGAAAAAAGCTAGCGATCCTTTAAAAAACCAGCCATTTTTTTAGTTTTTTAAAGAGTTATCCACAGATCTCTGAGTACAGCTTTCCATGGCAGGGAATGGATAGGTCCCTTTGTGGACAGTTGTTTTTATCCACAAAAAAGAAAGATTTATTTTCTACATAATGCACAATCATAAAAGATATCTTGGCGGCGCAGTAAGTTCCGTTATCTTTTTCTTTGGTGCGATGGATAATC
>NZ_CAKRCF010000104.1 GCF_934307085.1 uncultured Anaerobutyricum sp. | reverse complement strand
TCATACAAAGAAACGCCAGAACCGGCATTTGCCGGAACTGGCGTTTCTTTATCTACGGACTTATTTTACAGCCCCTTATAATAAACAGGTCATGGAATTCTTACCGTCTATTAATAAACAATTTTATTTATTTCTCTTTAATGTAATCCCTGTTATATTAAATCCATAAACAGATTTTTTATTCTTCTTTAATGTAAGAACTACCTTTCCAAGGGATTTTGTATTGTCTGCATAACCATCATACATACTCACTTTAAAAACAGCCGTCCACTTCTTTCCGATCTTTGTTACAGACTTTAGCTTGTATACCGGATAGGTCTCTCCCCAGTCTCCAACAGCAAGTCTGACATAGTTTGAGTTACAACGTACTACTAATTCCTTTGGTATTTCCGGGTATGTCTTAAAAGATAAGGAAGCAATTCGTGCATTTGCACCAAATAAAGACTGTACTCTCTGACTGAAAGCAAAGTTTGTAATACGGCTCTGTCCTTCTAATACTTCACTTCCCGCCGCTACATTCTGTTTTTCAAGAGAGTTAAGTTTTATCTTTTTAGTCTGTCCCGCTCTCATGCTATAATTTAAGCGAATACCATAATAAAGCTGTGTTGCCTCTAATATGTTATTCATCTGCTTTTTATACTTGGCTGTTACGTCTTTTGTCTCTATTGTTTTACTGCTTTTTGTCTTAGCAGTTGAAGTTGTCTTCTTTGTTTTTGCTGCAAATCCTGTAGATGGAACTGCAATAATCAGTATTAATGCCAAAATTAAAAAGCTTATTAAAAGCTTGGGGATTCTACATTTCATTTTTCTCATCTTCCTTTTATCCTATCTCTTTCTTTTGTCTTTCTCATTACTGGCATTATTGTACTCTTTTTTTGAAAATATTCAACGAGGGGAGTTTCCTGATTTTTACCTTGAAGATTATAAGATTGAGAAAAACAGAAAACTCTTTTGAAAACAATCGTATACAAACATGTAATTATGCTTTTTACATAGTGATTATAGAACAACTACCCAATAGATAGAAAAATTTTTCCTGTTTATTAATTTAAATTTAGAAGATAAATCTTTCCCGTGTTATTCTTTCTTTGGTGTATGCAACGTTGCCCCACAAAATGTATCTCTGAATTTCCTGTAACTTCTAATATATTATCGAGATAGTCTTCACTTTTTACAGGATATTCTTTTTCTTTTACCATCTGTACTGCTATCATTGAACTCGATAACTTCCCGCAAAGATGGATAACACTTTTTTGAAGAAATTTTTCACATTCTTTTAAAAGGAATTCTATTGCTTTTCCACTACATTCTTTAAAATATTTTTCTCCAACCATATCTATAGTTCCTGCTGGTTCTGCTAAAGAAATGATTCTACAGCCTGCCTGAATTACCTCTTTTATATATTTTGTTTCTTCTAATACAATCTTTTTTAATATTTTCTCAAGTAATTTCGGTTCTGTAACCATCGCTGCGTACAGTTCCATTGGATTTATCAGAGAAGCTAACACAGAAAAAGGTGCTTCTACTTCAAGAATAAGAGGGTTTTCTTTTAATCTCTTTACCGCTTCTATTACAGCCTGAATCCGCTTATCTTTTATAATATTAAACTGATCTGTATTTATTTTCTCTAAAATTTCTTTTAGATTATGGAAAGGATAATTTCCCGTCGTCCAATAGTTTTCTCTTTTTATAATATCTGCTCCGAGTGCTGCCCCCTCTAAATTTTGAACAAGTGGTAAAATAATCTCTTTTCTGTTTTCTATCATTCTCCATGTAAGTAGAGCCTCTGTCATTTTTTCTGGATTTAAAAGGATTGATAAATCTTTTTTCCAAAGCTGCAAAGGCATCGTTCTTGTATCATCACTATTGCATTTCCATATTTGTTGCATATTTATTCTCCAAATTTTATTTTGACTTTATTTTTATTATATCTTTTTATCGTATTTACAACAAGTATGTTCATGATAATGATATGCTCCCACCACTTAAATCATAGATTTTGAAGTGGGGGCTTCTTGCTCAATGGCTCTACTGAGCCAAGTATCTACA
>NZ_CAKRCF010000103.1 GCF_934307085.1 uncultured Anaerobutyricum sp. | reverse complement strand
CAGAGAGCTGCTGGTTGGTGTGAAGCAGTAGTGGACATGATTTGAACTCGCCTCCGAGCAGCCTGTTGAACCGCATGATTGCAGTAGGCAGCGCCGGAAACCTGACCGTTACAGCAGGAGGATATAAGGCTTTTTAGTCCGTATCTGTGATGAGTGCATACCTCGCCCATTTGGGCATCGTATGAATAAGAGTGGTACCGCGGGATTATTTTCTCCGTCTCTTTCTGGCAGTTGCCTTTTGGTATTTGCCATCAAAGAGACGGAGTTTTTTATTTTACAGGATATATTTTCCTGTAATATGTTGTTTTTAACTTAAGGAGGATTTTCTATTATGAAGTATGCAGATAAGTATAAACCAATGTATTTCCCAGCTCCAGTTGGATATAACAAGTGGGTTGAGAAAGATCACATCGAACAGCCACCTGTATGGTGTTCTGTTGACTTACGAGATGGAAACCAGGCTCTGATTATTCCTATGAGCTTAGAGGAGAAGATTGAATTCTTCAAACTGTTAGTTGAAGTTGGTTTTAAAGAAATCGAAGTTGGTTTTCCGGCAGCGTCCGAGACAGAATATGAATTCTGCCGTACATTGATTGAGCAGAATCTGATTCCAGATGATGTTACCATTCAGGTACTTACTCAGGCAAGAGAACATATCATTAAAAAGACGTTTGAAGCCATTGATGGGGCAAAGAATGTTATTGTTCATCTTTATAACTCTACTTCTGTTGCACAGCGCGAGCAGGTATTTAAAAAAGATAAAGAACATATTATCCAGATTGCTGTAGAAGGTGCTGAATTATTACAGAAACTGATGGAAGAAAATGGAGGAAAATATCGTTTTGAATATTCTCCAGAAAGTTTTACTGGAACAGAGATGGATTTCGCATTAGAAATCTGTAACGCTGTATTAGATGTGTGGAAACCAAAGAAAGAATTACCAGCTATTATCAATCTTCCTGCTACTGTTTCCCACTCTCTGCCTCATGTTTACGCAAGCCAGATTGAGTTCATGAGCGAGAACTTAAAATACAGGGATAATGTTGTATTATCCGTTCACCCTCACAACGACCGTGGAACAGGTGTTGCTGATACAGAATTAGCTGTACTTGCCGGAGCAGATCGTGTAGAAGGAACATTATTTGGTAACGGAGAACGTACTGGTAATGTAGATATCATTACATTAGCTTTAAATATGTATGCTCATGGTGTAGAGCCAAACTTAGATTTTACAGACTTGCCACATATCGTAAAAGTATATGAAAAAGTAACAAGAATGCATGTATATGAAAGACAGCCATATGCAGGAAAGCTTGTATTTGCTGCCTTCTCCGGTTCTCATCAGGATGCTATCGCAAAAGGTATGCTGTGGCGTGAAACACATGACTGCGACAAATGGACTGTACCATATCTGCCAATTGATCCAAAAGATCTTGGAAGAGAATACGAGGCAGATGTTATCCGTATCAACAGCCAGTCTGGAAAAGGCGGTATCGGATTCCTTCTGGAAAAAACATATGGTATTCGTATTCCAACTAAAATGCGTGAAGAAGTTGGTTATTCTGTAAAAGATGTTTCCGATCACACACATAAAGAATTGCAGCCAAAAGAAGTATTAAAAGTATTCAACGAAAAATATGTTAATATTTGTGATCCAATTGAATTACTCGAAGTACACTTCAAACAGGAACACGGTGGAATTTCAACAGAAATTATCCTGAACAAATATGGCGTACACAAAGTATACCACGGAAAAGGAAATGGTCGTCTTGATGCCGTAAGTAACGCATTAAAACGCCACTCCAACTTAGATTACACAATCTCCACATACGAAGAACATGCTCTGAAAATGGGTTCTAACTCTCAGGCATGTGCTTATGTTGCTATCTATGGAAGCGATGGAAATACATATTGGGGCGTAGGAATTGATGACGATATTATCAATGCTTCAGTGAAGGCACTCATTAGCTCTGTAAACCGTTATGAGAAGTGCGAAGACGGAAAGGAAGATTAATTTCTGATTTGCCGCAGGCAAAATAGACACCGCTGTAGAAGAGTCTGTAGCCGGATTGCCCGAAGGATTTAGAAAAGAACCCCTAAAAAATATTTCATTTTGTTCCGTTGTGCTAAACGTTTCATTTTGCCCAATAAAGCAGAAACTTCGGAAAAAGCAGTCCGAAGTTTCTATGGTCAAAATTCCACAGCACAAAGTCACAAAATAAAATATTTTTTAGGGGTTCTTTGGTGTGCATCCCGTCAAGTAGACAATTAAAAAAATATAAAATTTTTGTGTTGCCCGGTTGTATATCGGGCAAC
>NZ_CAKRCF010000102.1 GCF_934307085.1 uncultured Anaerobutyricum sp. | reverse complement strand
CGCATCCGCATTCCTCTCCATGATTATGATGGTGATGATGCTCATGGTCATGGCCACATCCACATTCCTCTTCATGGTCATGATGGTGATGCTCGTGGTCTTCGTGTTCATGATGATCGTGTCCACATCCACATTCCTCTCCATGATCATGTTCATGACTGTGAGTTGTCGTTGCCTTTCGCTTACTGCGTGTTCTTTCTACGACTTCTACATCTGGTTCCATAGACTGAATTGTCTCTCTGATTTTTGGCAGAACTGCTTCTGGATCTTCTGCTGTAAATCGAAGCTGCTTTGTTGCGAATGTAACTGATACATCGCTAAGTTCTGGCAGCTTACTAAGCTTTCTCTCAATCTTTGCTGCACAGTTTGCACAGTCAAGATTCTCAAGAATATATACCTTTCTCTGCATTGTAATACCTCTCTTCTTAAATATTAGGAATCGGCATGTGTCATATGTATCAATGCTTCTTCCATGATATCTACAATATGTTGGTCATCCAGTGAATAAAAAACATTTTTTCCTTCCCTTCTTGCCCGTACCTGATGCATCTTACGCATCACTGCAAGCTGATGGGAAACTGCAGACTTAGTCATGTCAAGGAAAACCGCAATATCACCAGCACACATCTCCTGTTCCTTTAATGCATACAGAATTCGTATCCTTGTATCATCTGCCAAAACTTTAAAAAAGGATACTACCTTATCAATCTCGCAGTCTTTTGGCATACTCTTCTGTACCTTTTCAATATTTTCAGGAAACATCGCCACACAATCGCTCTTTTTCGTTCCCATAACTTCCTCCTTCATCAAACAAATAATTGAATACTTGTTCAACTGTCTCTATTATAGTTGAACGAACACTCAATTGTCAATAGATATTTTTAAAAAATTTGTATCTCTTTCATATTAGATAAATTTTAACAAATCCCCTTATGAATTATCTTGCAACTTACATTTACATAAATAGGTGTTTTGTATCTCAATTATACCGCTATTATGCCATTTCAAATAATTTTTTATAGTAAATCAATCTATATAAATAACGGATGCACTTCACTTCTCCCTCTTTAGTATTCCACTGAAAAATTCCTTTTTTCAAGCAAATTAATACAAAAATAAAATATATTTGTTAATTTATAACGCTATATATTGTATATAAAATCACTTTTTCAACAGCATACTAAAGAGGTTGGAGTCTTTTTGCCAGAACGTGTTTGAAAAATACTCTAGAGCGTGTTTTAAAAATGCTTTCTGCAAGATGTGCGTTACAATTTGTGGGAGATTTTGCCTGAATGAGGGCAGCGTAGTGGGCTACGTCAACTGAATGAAGGCAAAATATACCGCAAATTGGGGCGTGCAGATTGCTGGAATGATTTTTCAAACACGCTCTAGAAGATGTATATCTATTTTGGGAATCTTATCAAAATCTAATTATATTTCCTGTACAGTTAAAAATAAATTTTTCTCCAAAGTTTTCTTTTATAATTTCCAAATTATCTTCTCCCGTACAATGGGAAACTGCAATAAAATCTATATTCATTTCTTTTAAATGGTCTATCGTTTTACTAAGCCGTTCCTCATCCGCTTCCATCAAATGAGTACCGCCGACAACTCCACAAATCTTCTTTCCACTTCGCTGTTCGATTGTTTTTAAAATATTCATAATTCCCGGATGAGAACAACCTACTATAACAACAATCCCTTTTTCTGTATCTAATGCTACCGCAATTTCATCTGTAAAAGAATCATTGGTAAAAGAGTCACTTCTAAAAGAATCCTTATTATCCACAACACTTTCTTTACCTGTTTCCAACGAATCACAGACTTTATTGGTAGAACAATTACTGATGTATCCATCCTCTTCTTTTTCCACAAAAAAATGAGGATTTAATGTTTCATACTCCACACTCCGCTCAAAATTACGATATAAAGTTACCCCAGGGAAAATCCTGTTCATATCTTTTTTTAACTCACAAACAGATATCCCTTTTTGCTCTAATTCTTCTCTTGAAAATGTAATTCCTATATTTTTCAATATTCCATCTTTTTTCTCATAATATTTTTTGTGAAAAAAGTCTTTTCCTACATACATTTTTTCAACAGTTGCTTTTTCTAGCAACATTTTCACACCACCTGCATGATCGTAATGGGCATGACTAATCAATAATGCGTTTAAATTTCCAAGAAGAATTCCCATCTTCACCGCATTATCATAAAACATACCGCTCTGCCCCGTATCCATTAACAATTGAACCGGCGGTTTCTGATCTTCACTTTCAATTAAAATAGAAAGACCATGTTCACTCACATATCTTTCTTCTTTATCTGCATGGTTTTCAATCAAAGTAGTCAACTTCCACCTCATAAAAAATTCCTCCATTTCTTATAAAACATGATACAATAGATTCAGATTTTTGAGAAGTTTTTTAACATAATATAGCAAGAATTCTCCTTCCTCTGCAGGTGGGAGATGAATTGCGTAAAAATAAAAAGAGAACACTTGTTCAATAATGTGATCCATGGTATAATAGAGTCAGTAGAAAGGGAAAAATAAATCATAATGTGCATTCAGTATA
>NZ_CAKRCF010000101.1 GCF_934307085.1 uncultured Anaerobutyricum sp. | reverse complement strand
TCAGTTATACATGGCCCATAGATTCCGCATCTGTCTGCTCAACTGCTCATATGACCATCTTTTTTTACTGTTTGTGCAACTGTTGCTGTCATTGATGATAAAACCGTCCCTGTCATTCCGATTCCGGTATCCCGGCAGACAAATTCCATTGTCGTCATTTCCGGCTGTTCGGATGGAATTTCCCTGCAGCTGATATAAATCTGCCCGTTTTCTCCGTTATATTTCACCGCATTCGACAGGATATTCATCATCACACGTTTCACATACCCCGGACTTCCAATAAGATCACAGTGTTTGATTTCTTTTTTCTCCCATACAATTCGGATATTCTGTTCTGCAGCAATCTGTTCAATCACAACAAGCACTTCCTCAAAAATTTTGTTCAGATTAAATGGACTCTCTTCCAGAACAACTTCACCAGACTCCAGCTTACTCATATCCAGAACATCATTTACCAGTTCCAGCAGCAGATTGGATGCCTCTTTGATCTTTGCTCTGTATTCTGTCTGTTTCTCCATATCGTCTGCATAATGCTCTGCCATATCAATCATCCCGCAGATTCCATTGATTGGAGTCCTGATATCATGGCTCATCCGTTGGAGAAACTTCGTTTTTGCCTCATTGGCGGCTTCTGCCTTTTTTGCAGCTATCAGAAGTTCTGCTTTATATTTTTCATCTTTTTCCTGTTCCTTTTTCTGATGTGCCTGATTGGTTCTGTAGGTCCAGAGCCAGAATATACTAAACATCAGAAAATAAAGAAAAATAACGCTTATTACACTTAATGGAAGGTTACGGAACACTTCCATATCCGGAAGCCACGTTATCATCCGTGACTTCCGACTCATTGTGCTTATACTACACTGTCCTTACACCAAAATCAGCTCCTCTCTCCGGCTTATCTTTTCCCTGTTTTTCTTGAATAATCTTCTTATTGATTTCCAACCGTTCATGGATAGATGGCTTCTTCTCTTTTCCTATCGCTACTTTCTTCTGTGGCACAGACTTCCTTTCCACTTTCCCTGCATCTTTTACATTTGCTGATTTTTCTACACCAGTAACGGCAGTTGCTCTGCTCTGCTTCTTGTCCATTACCTGCTGTTCCCGGCGTTCCTGCACTCCTTTTTTTCCAGACTACAAAAACTCTGCAGATAAGGCAAAACATGATTCTGCATATCCGTCAGATCTTCCATATATTTCTGGAACTCTTCATTCCCCTTGCCTTTCTGATAGTTAATCCAACTTTCATCCGTCAGTCTCATTTCATTCTGCAGCTTTAACTGATTGAGAAGACCTCCGTTGCCAGTGCCAATATCTATTTTCCCTTTGAAATGATGCAGCATCTGGTCGCCTTTTTCTGCATAATATACTGTAAAAAACATCTGTGCTATCGTTTTTGGTTCGTTGGTGTTGGGAGCACGATCAGCATAACAGACTTTGTCCTGTTCTACGGTTTTTGAATCCAGATCAGATAACTTCTGACATCTCGGATTCATGAGACCACTCTCTTCACAATAGTTTACATACACCATTGGTTCCATATCCTTTGGAAGCTCCGGTTCATAGGCTTTCAGCCTTTCCATCAATACACCTGCACGAACAGACTGGTCGCATTCTTCGTCTACGATATCCTTCAGATACGAAATATAGGAATGAATATTTCCACTTCGCAAATCCAGCATCACTTCCTGTACCGTATTTTCTCCTATCTCCACATTATCTCGATACTCATACGGATCAAATGCTTCTGCAATCTCATCCACTGCCTCTGCCAGCTGTTCTGTGGTCATCTTCTCTGGATACATTGCTTCCCGAACATCCCGCATCGGTACATACTTATAGTCCGGTAATGCTTCATGAATTTTCTCAATTCCTCCCCTTACCAGTGCAAGCTCCCCATAAAACCGAACATCGTCCATCAGATTTCCAAATACGGTATTTCCTTTTACGATTGCAAATTCGGCTTCATCATAGTAACTATCTTCCGGATCACGATATTCTACTTTAAAAAGCAAACAAAAGCAAAAAGAAAATGCCTGCACTACCGCACTTTCCAACCATGAATGAACAATGGCTCCGATACCACTCTGTATAAACCCTGTTTAACGTAAACGACATAATCGCCAATATATTTGCCTTTAGTGTTTCTCGTGGCCATGTGGAATAAATCTCACAGGAAGCTACATTTTTTATATAGTCTTTGTACAACACATAATAATTCTTTGCCGTATTATCTGAAACAGCCCCATCATGCACTACAACATACTCTGGAATTACGACTCGGCTTAGTACAACTTCACCCGTTGCCTGAATATCTTTAATCTCACTCTCTGCAATCTTCGGTGGATAATCTCCATACAATGTATGTGGTCCTATCGCCAGTATCTCGTAAGGAGCTTCTTCTGTAATCGTCGGTTCCATCGAAATATTTTGTAGAGCAAGCTGTCCGGAAAGCATTTGACTTCCTGCAATCTCTACTGTTTCAAATCCTGGAGCTGTTACTCTTAAATTATACTCAGAATATGGCTGATTTATCCCCGGCTCCATGGAATATTCTAAAGGTGGAGTTTCTAATTCAATCGTCTCCGTCTGCCCTGATGAGTCCGTTCCTAATACTTCTAATATTTTATCCGGCTCACCTGTAGAGGAAATCTCCACGGCAGCGTCTGTAATGGGACGCTGTCCTCGGTTGGAAACAAGAGAAACCTGTAATGTTCCTATATCTGGCATAATAAACACCTGCGTTTTTTATTATAGTATTCTGGTGGGAGAATGCTGTGACAACTTCTGATTTGTCGATTTGAACAGACGCCGCTGTAGAGAAGGTTGTGCTCGGATTGCTAAAAGTAATATTGAACAGAGAGACTAAAACATCTCCTATTTTGAGCTGTTGCGCTAAACGTTCCATTTTGCTCAGTA
>NZ_CAKRCF010000100.1 GCF_934307085.1 uncultured Anaerobutyricum sp. | reverse complement strand
TGTCTTCCATCCAGAGAGCTTAAAAATCCGGTATCTGCAATATTGCATAAATACTGGAAACCATATCCCGGATACTGAATCTGAGGCAGGCATAACTGAACCCTGGCTTCCTCTGCTTCCTTCGCAAGCTGCTCAAGTTCCTGGAAAGACTGCGGAAGTGTCCAGCCATGTTTCTCTAACAATGTTTTATTATAGGTAATACCAAAACAGTTATACGCCGATGGAAGCATATAGATTGCCCCATCATCTGATACCTCCTTTAGACGGGACTCTACATAATTATCTGTGAAAGCATAGCCTGAAAGATCAAGCATCTTGTCACTGAGATCCAGCTGATTCGGCTCATAAAGGGAAAGTGTGCAGATATCCGGCAGATCATTTTCCTCCAGTATCGTATTCAGGTACACGGTTGTGTTTGCTCCGCTGTACGGGACTACTTCAAGCTCAATCTCCGGATATGTTTTATGTACTTCTTCTATAAAGCTGTCCACATCCATATAAGGAGCCATAAAAGTAATTGCTTCGTGTTTCTTCGGCGTTTCATCTGTTTTCCCACATCCTATAAGTCCTGTTACTGCTACGCATGCCAGAATAAGACATATACTTTGTAGCTTTTTGATTTTCATATTTTTCTCTCCATTGTAAAATTATTATAGTTACGTCTATGAAATAACATCATAAAAAATAAAGATACTTTCGTTTTCGCAAAAGTCATCTTCGCTTATATTATTTTCATAATATCATAGGTTATTACGTTTGTCATATAAAACTTTGAAGCAAAAATCAAGCAAAAAAGCTGGAAGTCACAATATTATCTGTAAACTCCGACTCGTTTTACTTTCACGAAAAAGTCAGGATTTCCATATACCACGTTATCGGTTGCTGTGATATGTAGATTTTTCAGGTCTGCATGTGCCCAGTCTTCAATTAACAGTCTGGGAACTGTTGTTATCGCTGCGCGATGGCCTGCCAAGGCTGTGGCGCAGCGATTTTGTTCAATCAGAATTTGATTTTTTCCTTTCTATATGGTATTATTTTATACAGTTCAAAAAAATACTATATGGAAGGGGGCAAATATATTGAAGCCATCTACATTCATAACATTTTTCCACAATGCGTTAAATGCTTACAACAAAATGTGTGAACCAATTCTTCATGAATTCGATATTCCACAGGTTTCTTTTGATATTCTAATGTTTTTGGAAAATAATCCGAATTTATGTACTGCACAGCAAATAAGTGAATTTAGAAATATCAAAAAAAATCTGGTTTCTGTTCATGTTGACAAACTGGTGACTGCAGGATATCTGCAAAGGGGTATCGTTCCTGAAGACAGACGCAAAGTTTTACTTTCCTGCACAAAAAAAGCCAGACCCATTCTGGATGCTGGTCTTAAAATGCAGCGAGATTTTAACAAAAAACTTACTAGAAACATTCCAGAAAATCACATGAATATCTATAAAGAAATTTTAGAATCTATGTCTGCAAATGCACGTCATATACTAGATGAGCCATAACACATGCGAACTAAATAACAAAAACAAGATGTACTCTCATATTTCTTATACTTGATTTTTTGAGTACACTTATAAATATCTTAAAAAGAATTGGAGAATCACATTTATGCAAGATAATAAAAATTTTCTGGGAACAGAACCTATTGGAAAACTTTTGTTTAAACTGTCGATTCCAACGGTAATCGCTCAGCTTATCAATATGCTTTATAACATTGTGGACCGAATCTACATTGGTCATATTCCTGGTAATGGCAGTCTGGCACTTACCGGAGTCGGAGTCTGTATGCCGATTATCATGATTGTTTCTGCATTTGCTGCATTAGTCAGCTCCGGCGGTGCACCACGAGCATCTATCTATATGGGTAAACAGGATCATACATCTGCCGAAAAAATACTGGGAAACTGTTTTATCCTTCAAGTTCTTATTTCCCTTGTCCTCACTGCAATTCTACTTTTTTGGAGTAAAGACTTATTATTAGCTTTTGGTGCTAGTGAAAATACAATTACATATGCCACAGATTATATGCATATTTACGCTTTTGGTACACTGTTTGTTCAATTAACACTCGGTATGAACTCCTTTATCACTGCACAGGGATTTACAAATATTTCTATGGTTTCTGTTCTCATCGGCGCTATTTGTAATATCACTTTAGATCCTGTATTTATTTTTGCCCTTCACATGGGTGTAAAAGGTGCTGCTCTTGCAACAATTCTTTCACAGGCGATTTCTACAATATGGGTTGTTTCTTTTCTCTCCGGAAAAAAGACTTTGCTTCACCTTAGAAAAAAATATATGCATCTAGAATCTAAAGTCATTCTTCCATGTATTGCTCTGGGACTAGCAGCCTTTATTATGCAGTCTAGCGAAAGTATTGTAACTGTCTGTTTCAACTCATCCCTTCTCCGCTATGGCGGCGATATTGCAGTAGGTGCCATGACAATCTTAACCAGTGTCATGCAGTTTGCCATGCTTCCTTTACAGGGAATCGCACAGGGAGCACAACCTATTTCCAGTTATAATTATGGAGCGAAAAATGCCGACCGTGTAAAGAAAACATTCCGTCTGCTATTAATCACATGTTTGACTTATTCCGCATCACTTTGGGCTGCAGTACAGCTTATCCCACGAATATTTATAAATATTTTTACCGCAGACACCAGCCTTGTTGAATTTACCGCACCAATGCTTAAAATATATCTTGGTGGATTGTTCTTGTTTGGAATTCAGATTGCCTGTCAGATGACATTTACCTCTCTTGGTAAAGCGGTAAACTCTATTGTTGTTGCTGTAGTCCGTAAATTTGTATTATTGCTTCCACTTATCTATATCATGCCTCATATTGTCTCTAATCCGACCAAAGGGGTATATATGGCAGAACCGATTGCTGACATTATTGCAGTAATTTTTACTTCTATTTTATTTAGCATACAGTTTAAAAAGGCATTAGAAGAAATTCGGAATAAAAAATGATCTGTTGCCTCCTTCATATATTTATTCAAGACATCCCTACTCTTTGAAT
>NZ_CAKRCF010000099.1 GCF_934307085.1 uncultured Anaerobutyricum sp. | reverse complement strand
AAACCGCATATTTCTGTATAGAGGACGTTATATAATTGTCACAAAGTGGGTGGGGAGGATGTTACGTCATTGTCACATTCTGTATCATTATTACTTTTAGGTTTTAATGTAACTAAAATATCCAAATCCATCGCTGTTGCTAATTTTACCAACATCTCTAATGTTGGATTATATTCCCCACTTTCGAATCTTGATATATTTGTTCTCGAAATTCCTGCTCTCTCTGCCACCTCTGCTTGAGTTAATCCTTTTAACTTTCTTAAATATGTATATTCTCTAACCAATGATTTTCTGACGTTATTTTGTACATATTCTATATTGATTCCACTTTTATAAAACTGGCTATCTTCTTTTTTCTTAACACACAATTTTAGTCAAACCTTCTACATATTCGTAATTATCATCAACCTCAAAAGATATATAATCATTGGGGTCCAAATAAATCTTGCAATCAGGATAAAAATTGTTAAATATCAGTTTTATAAATGAATTAAAGCACATTGGTTTTTCAATAAATATTCTACATTCCATATGTTCTATATGCATATGTACTGGTGGATGCGCAGAGGACACAACTTCTTTTCTTGGATCATAATCTATTCTGATCGGAGAACGCATTTCTATATTTTCATACCATTTATCATCTTCTAAAAAATCTGAAAGCATTTGCTTCGGAGGAACATCATCTAGTGAAACACCAGAGTATTTATATGGTGCAGGCCACCAAAGCAAATTATGTCCGACAATACAACCATTTTTTATGGTATAACTCACTCTGATTAATGAACCATCAAATAAAACACAAAGATAACTCTGATTGTTTATAATTTGTTTGTATTGTTCTAATTTCAAGAAATTATCTCCGGAATTGAAAGATCCCGATAAATGGTTGTTCCAAGATAATCTTATCGTATTTTTATCTAAATGCTCTCTTTTTAACTCATTATACGTATATAGCAACCCTTTTTCCAACAACATTTCTAATGTATTTGATATTTGTTCTATTAACTGTTCATCACAATTTTTTCTACCTTTTTTCATTCTTATTACCCTCTTTTTAACAACTCCATCAGTTTATTAAGTTCAGGTAACAACTCTGAATCAACTGTCCCCTTTTCTATATTATCTATAAGTTCATTAATATTGTCTTTTGTAGTTTCTAAAAGTCTCTTCTCCGTTGATGTCCTTTCTCTATTTAATCTTCGTGCTTTCTTTAATTCTTCATCTGTAGGAATTCTAAAATACAAATCATAATCATTAGTTACACATTGATTATATTCCTTCTGAATCTGTTGCATTTTCTCTCCAACACCACAAACTCGTACCCATGCTCTTGATCTAGTTATAGACGTAAAAAGAATATTTCTAAGTTTTATTAATTCCATTCCATCTGCACAATATTCTGCATTAGCAATATATACCATTGGTGCTTCATTGCCCTTTGCTCTATATACATGTGCACAAGTAACGCAACCATTTACTCTAAATGTATCTCTATCCGTATCCACCCCTGCCAATATTGAATTAATTCCATTTGCCTTTAAAAATTTTTCTAGTTCCTTATATTCACTTTTAGCTGAATATGTGTTAGGCAATACAATTAATATATCATCTGGATCTAATTCATCATGCTCAATATTTTTTCGAATTTCTTGAGCAATCCATGAATATTGTTGTTCTATCGTAGAAAAGCTTTCTACTTTAACGCTGTCATCTTTATTTAATAACTCTTCAAAATATTTAGGTGTTGAAACATTTTTTCTTGACAATGTAACCGTATTATTTTTTTTCAATTTTCCACTTTTAACAGTGTATCCTATATCTTCCCACATTAAAGGCTCTTCAAACATTTGAATAATCGGACTATGGTATATTCCAAATCCCAATGCATGTGCTAATGCAAGTGTCCATGGTGGATTTCTATAGCATACTGGCAATGTAATATCTCTTTTCGGTTCATTCTCTTTATTTTCTATATTAATTCTTAAATTTCCATCGCCATCGACACCAAACATTTCTTCTAACGATGGCATCTCAACTGTTGATAAATTTTGCAATTCATCATATGCCCAAATTATTCTTTTAGGAGATTTTACATTTGCATACACCAATCTAAAGAAACTACTTGGTAAGTCCTGAGCCTCATCAATTAACATTACGTCATATTCTGGTTCATAATCTTCCCCTATAACAGTCAATAATTCATCACAACATCCTTTAAAAGCAGAAGTCCTTCCAAATTTTGAAATCGCTGAAGTTAAATTATAAGCCTTAAAATTAGCTTTTTGTGCCATATCCGAATATACTCCATGTTCAGAATTGCTTCCCCATGCATGAATTATATCCAGATTATCCCAATCTACTTTTTCTCCTGACATATCTTGTACAAAATCCGTTATTAAATTAACATATTGTTGATATAGTGCTCTAGTATAATACGTCACCCCTATCTTAAGTTCTGGATATTGTGTATGCAAATATGCAGCCTTTAAAGCTAATACTATTGTTTTACCAGACCCTGCTAATCCCTTAATTCTCTGGGGCCCATCCGGAACTTCAAACGCAGCCTTTTTTTGCCATTCATCCAAATTGGCAATTTCCTTTTCAATCTTCTTTATAATATCTCCATACGATCCTTCTTTTTTTACATTTGCCCTTTTTTTTCTTGGCTTTATTTCCGACACTTTTTGAAGTACTTCACATAATCGTTTGTATATCTTCTTATCAAAAGTAGCATATTCATCAACTAATGAAGCAATTTCCCCACACGTACAAAATAAATATTCATGGTCCTCATCTTCATAGTCTATCTTATCTGGAAGCACTGTTATTACTAAGGGTTCAAATGCAAGATTTCTTCCTTTTCTTAGTGTTGAATACTTCTTCAAATAGAAATCCAAATTATAATATAAAGAATCCTGTTGCTCTTTTAACTGCTCTATAGAATCCTGTGAATTTCCAAGAATAAACGCAACCATTCCTTTACTTTCTGTTACCCATAATGCTTCTACCGTAATTGCCTCATCTGCATTAGCTGTCAAAGGATATCCTAAATATAAGGTACCATCGGTAGTATTTTTTTCCATATACTCTTTAACTGCCGCAATCAATTGATTACTTTGTTCTGGTTTAGCTATTTTTCCTCTTACAATATCAAATGACATTTACTTCCTCCTTTTGTCTGTCCGCCTTCCAAATGTTCCATATATGGTACATATTATCATAATATCTTGGCTTGTCAAGTAATTTAAGTTTTACCTCTCTTTCCATTCTACCTCCACTCTCCCATCATCATACACATATATCCCCTGCACATATTCTTCCAGCATTTCTCGTGTCAGCTTTTCATATCCTAAATACATCAACATCTGCTCCACCGGAACATTCTTTTTCATCAGGATTTCTTT
>NZ_CAKRCF010000098.1 GCF_934307085.1 uncultured Anaerobutyricum sp. | reverse complement strand
CTTTCTCTCCGAACGCATCGGTCACCCGCGGGCAGACGGTTACATTCCTGCATCGGGCAGCAGGGTCGCCTGCAGCAGGCAATTCTGAATTTAATGATGTTTCCGGAGACGCCTACTACGCAAAGGCTGTTGCATGGGCAGATGAGAACAATATCACCAGTGGAACTGGGAATGGAAAATTCAGTCCTGATATAAACTGCAAACGTGCAGAGATTGTGACGTTGCTGTATAGGGCAAAAGAGAAATAAACTACTTCTCTTTTTAAGAAGAAAGCTAGGGGGCGAATGCCCCCGCTTTCTCCAAGCGCTTGACGATAGGTGGAGCGTTTGGAGAAGGAAACTGTTTTAGGTGTTTAGATAAGAAAATTACTTCATTCTTTACCATTTGGATCTATGGAGGACAATTTTATGAGAAAACTCCAAGTACATCTATTTGCTGCAATGCTTTTTACATCTGTGTAGAACATTGCAGACCGCATGTAGCAGCAAAAATAGCACATCATAGCATTTCAGTTCAAACACACTAAATAAAGGAGATCGTGGATATGGATATTCATAAAAATTTGGATCAGACTACAGAACTGGATACCGCACGGAACGATCTGGCAAACGATCTGTCAGTGGAAAAGAAGTTGGTTGCCTGCATCGAAAATCTTGTCATGAATAATGATTTTACGGAGGCAGTCAACTCTGTGCTGACGACCATACTCGAACATTATGATGCAGATCGTGCCTATATATTTGAATTTCATCGGAATACTTATGAAACTTGCAGAGAGGGTATCACTCCGCAGATTGAGAATCTGCAAGCAGTGCCCATTGACGTGGTAGCACGATGGGTGGATAGTTTTGAAGATCAAGAACAAAAGATCATCATCATTGCGGATGTGGATGCACTCAAGGATGATCCAGCCCGCCGTATCGAGTATGATTGGCTGCATCTACAGGGGATTAAGAGTCTCGTCGCAGTTCCCGTTTTTATAAAAGGCAAGCTGCACGGCCTTCTTGGAATAGATAATCCACGTGCCCACATGGGTGCGCCGGCGTTATTGATGCAGCTAACTTATATCGTCGCAAACGAATTACAAAAACACCTGCTTACGGAAGAATTGATGAAAAAGAGCTACCAGGATCCACTTACCGGTCTAAACAACCGTCTTGCTTATGATGAGATAATAGAGCATCTTCGCGGGAAGGGGATTTCAATTGGTGTGGGATTCCTGGATATCAATGGACTGAAATGGATCAACGATACGCTCGGCCATGACATGGGCAACAAGGCAATCCAGAAAATTTGCTTAATCCTTAAAGAGCACATCGAGCAGCAGTTTGTCTACCGAATCAGTGGCGATGAATTCGTCGTTATCTGGCCAGATGTTGATTATAAGGTATTCATGAGTACCGTAGAAGATCTGGAAGCAGCATTGGTCAATGAGAAGGATATTGCTTCGTTTGGTTACGTCTGGGGAACAGAAGAAGATGTGGGCATTGCCGTCCGTAAGGCAGAGAAAGTGATGCAGACGGCAAAAAATAAATTCTATGCCACAAATAATCAACTGAGGGATAAACGCCCCGGTTATCTGGATGCCCTATTACAGGAATTCCGGGACAGTACTTTTGTTCCGTATTTACAGCCACTTTACAGCATTAAGAGCGATAAGGTCTATGGCGCAGAAGTTCTCGTCCGCAAGATAGACCCACACGGCCATATCCATGTGCCGATAGAGTTCGTTGCCATCATGGAGCGTGAGCATATGATCTCTATGGTAGACTTTACGATGCTGAGAGAAGCTTGTGAACTGATTCAGACATGGAAAGCTGTATGGCCGGACATTGTGCTCAGTGTGAACTTTTCACGCAACACGTTAACGGAGCCAGATTATCTAGAGCGAGTTGATGAGATTCTTGCTGAAACTGGTGCCAATCCTGCACAACTCATATTTGAGATCACTGAATCTTCACAGGGTATCCAGCTTGAATCAATGTCCAGCCTGTTGACGGAGCTGCAGAAGCGCGGCATAGTGATCGCTATTGATGATCTCGGAACAGAAGCGGCGTGTTTAGAAATGCTTTATCTTCCGCAAATTAGCATGGCAAAGATCGACAAGAGTTTGATTAACAAAGCGGAAAATAGTGAGCGTGAGCAATTGGTAATCCGACACTTAGTGGATTTATGTCATGATCTCAATATGACTTGTGTTGCGGAGGGGATTGAAACATCTAGCCAAATTGAACTGTTAAAAAAGCTGGGCTGTGATCGTTTGCAGGGCTATAAGATTGGTAGACCTATGCCTGCGGAAGATTTCTTTCATCAATTTGGAGAGAATGCGCTCCACAAGAAATAAGAACAGCTTTTCAAAGATGAGGACAAGTCTGCAGTAATCAAAATGGAGAAGGGAGCATCCGTTCCCCTTCTTCTCTAAGCAGCTCATATATAAAGAGCTGCTTAGAGAAGAAGACAAAGTAGCAAATATTGCAAACATATAGATAGAAAGAGCAGTGGAGAATGATTATTTTACATAGTCTGATGGCGCTTCGCCATGCACGGAAAAAGATTTATGTTGCGGAAGACGATGCAACATAAAGTCAGGTCGCGCTGATGAAGAAACTGGCTTGTGATAGACTGCAGGGAAGCTTTACCGGTAAGCCGATGTCGAAGAACAAGTTTTTTGAGATAATTCATTCTGAAAAAAGTGAGGAATATACACATGCATAATCTGCGGATGAATTTTTTTAGATATATCCAGCGGCTGAAGCAGTATTCACTCAGCACTTCGGCAAAGCACATGCTGAGTACAATAATTGGCGTATTATTGACATCCAATATCTTATCCGTGGTGCTTATTATGCTTTTGCATAACCATATAGCAACGGAGTTGGTTGGATTTTTATGCGCACTGGCCGCTATAACGACTATTGCAACATTGCTTCTAATCTTTACCGTTTGTGCGTTAGATGATGTGAGGGAAAAAACATCTTCAACGAAATCGGACGAAGGCAGTTTATGTGCATCTGTTATGTGCGGTATTGGTCTGGCGCTTGCGATTTTTATGTTTGTGCTTGCACGGCTGATCATGCTCATGCAGTGCGCAGGCGGTATGTAATAAATACCGTTAAGGTAAGGAGGACATATTTGTGGTTACTAACAAAATAAATTTGATTAAACGGATACAGAACAGTTCCAGATTGCCGCAGAAAGAATGGACACCGTGGGAGAGCGACTATTGCACAACAAGCTGGAGGTCTGCCGAGCCGCGCTCAAGCGGACGCAAGACGGTGCAGTTTAAGCTCAGCAGCCGAGTGTTGTTCTATCTAAATAGGGTAAGTGCCATTGGGGGAGGATGCAGATGAAGCGGATTATACTGTCTTTTTTTGTGTTAGCCTTTCCGTATACAGTTATGGTTTTGCTGTATGCGGCATCAGCTAATTACCTGCCGAAGGATTGGACAATGTTTGAAATTATCGGCTGTATTCTTATTGCATGGCTGATTGGATTAGTAAGTGCGGTTGGCCTGATGATATGCGATTCTACGCCCAGTGCTAATGCGTATATCTGCGCGAAGCAGAATATGCTGATTAAGCTGCTGCAGATTCCGGCGTATATTGCGCTGTTTGTTGTCGGCAGTTTTTGCACTATGCTTGTTTTTACATGGG
>NZ_CAKRCF010000097.1 GCF_934307085.1 uncultured Anaerobutyricum sp. | reverse complement strand
GAGGATAACTGTATGAGATATCGATTCTTTACACTGGAACAGGCTGTAAACGCACTGCATACCGCTGAGAACAGCCCATCTGTAAACTTGAACACGGTTTTTCGACCGACACGTCTGGAACAGATGGTATTTGAAGATGCCGGTGGTCAGCCGGATGATCCGGTTCTGTCCGAGCTGTTTCATATGTTATATGCCCCGGAGCATCGCCGCACGGAACCTGATCGGCATACGCCGCAGACAGCAATGCGTGCGGCTGTGATCGATGCATTGACGAATCAATCGGAATATGCTGAACTGCGACATCTGTGCACAGAAAATGACTTTGCGGCACTTGAAACCGCAAGAGTGTTGGCGCAGGCAATGGCAGAAATCGAGGCACAGCTTACCCGTACAGCAGGAAAGCTGATGGAGGTTCTGTCAAGGCTTTTTGCAAAAAAAGACACTTTACAGGCGAAACTGCATAGTCATCTTGAAAAAGTGCGGAAGAACGATGCCAAACTGTCGAAAGCACTGCATACCGCTGAACAGCTGGAAAGCACCGATGAACAGATCTGTGTGGTGCGAGAGATGCTGTCTGACATGCTGTGTCATCAGATCGTGCAGGAAAAATGTGCTTTGCAGTCTGCAATGCAGAAGGGGATTGCAACTGCGCAGATCGCGGCATATGCGGCGGACTGCTGGGGGACCGGTGACGGTACCGGCGAGGAGAAAGCACAGCAGAACAAAGAACTGCTGCAAAAGTTGAAAGATAACACTTACTTGCAGGATGTTACTCGTCAACTGGGACGCATGAAAGAAGTGCTGTCTGCATTACGAAAAAACGCCTATGCACATGGCAGAGGTGAAAAGTTTTCGTTGACTCGCGGACGTGACTTGCAGAACCTCTTGTCCGGTGAACTGGCGTTGCTGGCTTCTCCGGCTACGACACCGTTGTTTATGCGGCGCTATGCGGCTAAAGGTCTGGTGCAGTATGCCAAGCGTGAAAAAATCCGTAAGGGCCGAGGCGATGTGATCGTCTGTCTGGATGAATCCGGTTCTACCAGCGGTGAAAATGCCGCATGGGGCAAGGCACTTGCCCTTGCAGTGCAGGATATCTGTGCACATGAAGGCCGGGAATTTGCCCTGATTCACTTTTCAGGCAAGAATTCTATCCGTACAGATCGTTTTCTGCCGGGAAAGTTCACGAATAGTGACTTGTTGGCTGCTGCAGAACACTTCTTTGACGGCGGTACGAATTTTGAAGCACCGCTGACCGAAGCATTGCGTCTTATCCGCGAAGAAGAATTTTCAAACGCAGATATTCTGTTCGTTACGGATGGATATTGTGATATTTCGGATAATTTGGCTGAACAGCTTCAAACAGAAATCTCTGCGGAACGGTGTTCTGTGATTGGTCTGCTGATGGACAGGGATTCAGCTGGCAATACCTTTTCACTGGAACGGTTCTGTGAAAAGGTATTGCGCATGAGTGCAATGGACAATGAATCGGCAGAATTGACAATCATGGAGCGATTCCTGTCGTAAATGAGAATGGAGAGAATTATATTGCCACAGAGAGCAAATTTATCGCAGACAATCAACCTCTCGCTTTCAGAGTGGTTGAATACGGCAGAAGAAACAACAGTGCCATTGCCGCCGGTAAGGGCTATGCAGAAGCCGAAAGATCATCAAAAAGAGTTTTTGAAAACTTTTCAGCAGCTTTCTTCCGCTAGGCATCACCCGCTGGAGGTTTGGCAAGATTTTGTGCTGATGGCGGCATGCGCGTTATCTAACCCGTTGGATAAGGAACACTTTGAAGAACGGGAGAAGCGTTATCTGCAAACGATTAGGAAGTATAACAAACAGGAGCAGGGAATGTTCCCTGAATTGTTGGCCCAACTGGTTATGGCATTGGAGAACAACCCTGAACAGGACTTCCTGGGCGAAGCCTATATGCGGCTTAATCTTGGCAGCAGAACATTGCAGCAGATATTCACGCCATATCATGTCTGCCAAATGATGGCGGCTATCGTGATGGGTAATATCACAAAGCAAGTTAAGGATCAAGGCTATATTACGATCAATGATCCGTGCTGCGGCGGTGGTGCAACGCTGATCGCTGGCGTACATGAAGCAAAACATCAGCTTGAAAAGGCAGATCTAAATTACCAGAACCACGTGCTTGTAGTGGCACAAGACATTGACGAAACAGCGGCGCTGATGTGTTATATTCAGCTGTCACTGTTAGGTGTTGCAGGATACGTTAAGGTCGGCAATTCGCTGACAGAGCCTATGGCATCCGGTGATACTACAAAAAATTATTGGTTTACACCGATGTATTTTTGCAAATGTCTGGACCGCGCGACGTAAAGCCAAGCTAATGATTTTTTCGACAACTATCATTTTACAGGAGCCCTGATGGCTTGCCTATTTTCTGTTTGCTTTTGCGAACTTGATTATACGCTATTTGCATAAAGATGATAGTAAAATAAAACTATTGCATTGTAGCGATATTCGGTTATAATATAGTTACAAAATGACTATGTGGAGGTGCGATTATGAATATCAAGCCGAGCGCGAGTATTCGTCAAAACTATAATGATATCGCTGAACTGTGTAAGTCTACTGGAGAGCCGGTATACTTGACCAAGAACGGTGAAGGAGATCTTGTCGTTATGGATATTGATTCGTTTACAAAGCGAGAGAAAATGTTGAAGCTGCGTGAAGAGTTGCTTCTTATCGAAGAAGATCGTTTTCACGGTGCATCGGATTATTCTGTAGATGAGGTTACTTCTATGATGGAGCAGGCTATTCGGGAGGTATGCCATGCCGGAGCCTGAAAACAAGTTTCAAGTTATTATGTCTAAACGAGCTGCTCAACAATTAGTTGAGCAGGCAGCATTTGTAGCTCAGCTAGAGGAAAGGCTAGCACGTCAACTGGTAGTTGATTTCCGAAAGGCGGCATATTCTCTGCAAAGTTTTCCGTATCGTAATCCTATTCTGCGTTCTGATTTTTTTGTAACTGAAAAATATCGAAAAATGCTGTTTGGGAAATGGTATCTGCTCATCTATCAGATTAAAGGTGAACGAGTTTTGGTGGAATATGTAATCGATGGACAACAGGATTTTCAATGGCTGATCCAGTAAATGACTATCAATTTAGCTGTGAAAGGTACGACTCAAAAGAGTCGTACCTTTTTGTATTAGTTTGCCTCTTGAATTGGATATTCTTCTCGCAAACCAGCAATCTACAGAATGGTTTAAGTATTTGCACAATACATAGAAGGACATATAGGATGGTACAGAAAGATTACGGTATCCGCTATAATAACAGGTAGAAGTACATAAGTACTTGTACAAATGTCAGAAGAAACTTGCAAACTATGACGGCAATTCTCTCGAAAAACAAAGAGGAGCGGTAGACAGGAAGCTGTATTTACTCGGGTAACAATCGCAGGATCAAGGCAAAACTAAAGGGCTTGCCGCCTGCAATTCACAGGCAGCAAGCCCTTTCGGTTGCTTGAACAGTTTTTGCGTTGAATTTTGTCTAACTTTTTGGGGTCACTTCAAATTAGGTGCCGCTTCCTTTTTGTATTTACGCCCAATTAGGGTGTTTTTGAGAGAAATTTGACGATGAAATGAGAATATATCGCTGGGTGCTTATAGCCGTACTGTGCGGCGG
>NZ_CAKRCF010000096.1 GCF_934307085.1 uncultured Anaerobutyricum sp. | reverse complement strand
TTTGCCGTAGATGAAAACGGCAAGGTAATCTCGCACACGATCTATGACCCGTGGGGCAATCCGCTGACCGAAACCTACACGGATACAAATTTCAGCGGCATTGACAACGCCAACAATTACACCGGCTACACTTGGGACGAAGTGCTTGACCTGTATTTCGCGCAGAATCGTTTCTACGACCCTGCCGACCACCGGTTCACGCAGGAAGACCCCATCAAGGACGGCGAGAATTGGTATGCGTATTGCGGGAATAATCCGTGTATCATTATTGATGTTTCGGGCTTAGATAGTTATATTTTCTATGACCCTGTTATGTTTGATGATCGTGACATGAAAAAATACGCTGAAATGATGCAAAAAGATGTGAAAAAGAAATTTGGCGGCACAGTTCATGTCATTGCTACCAGTACAAAAGATCAGTTCATTCGAGATTGGAACTCGATGGGAAATAACGGAAAGAATAAAATTGATTCTGTTACACTTATTTGTCATGGTAATAGAAGCTATATGTGGATTTATGCCCAAGCAAATAATCTGTCTAAAAAAGAAAATGCGTATAGTGATTTATTTACAAATGATCTAAATAAGCAAACCATTGGCTATTTCTTTATATTGTCTTGTAATATAGGTAATAGTCAATATGACAATAGCAATGATAATCTAGCTATGCAAATTGTTCGCTCTAAGCACATTTTTGAAGGTGGAGTTGTTGCGTCTGATCTTTATGTATGGAGTAATCCAAACTCTACATCACAAAAGTCTGGTAATAAAAAATATGATAAAAATAACAACCAGATTTATGATCCCGATGGAGATGGATTCAAGTTATATAAATGGAATGGTTCCAAAAAAACAGTAGACATCACTCAGATTGGACATGAATTCAAGACATTTGCTGCATTGATTGATGCTGCTCGTAAGGCTAATCCCAATAAAAATACGCCTACAAAAAGCAATACGACCAATCAATCACTCAAGAAAGGTGCTACAGGAACAATTACAGGCACAAATGTAAATCTCCGTAAAAAAGCAGGAACTTCTGCTGATATTATTGGTATGGTGCAGCGAAATGATTCGTTCACATATAACAGTTCTGCTTCGGCTAATTCCATGACATGGTATAAAGTGAAAATGACTAGTGGCTCTCTTAAGGGTAAAACGGGATATGTTGCAAGTCAGTTTACTGCCATCACCAAGAAATGAGGCATAATATATGAAATATAAAAGACTCATTTCTGTAACGACAATAGTGTTATCTATATGTTGTGCTATATCGGGTTTGGCATTTTCGAATTCGTCAAATGCGCTTAGTGATGTGACCCAAATGCCTTTTACTGAATTGGATTATTCCGAAGATACAAAGAATGGATATTTGCGAGCGACTGTAATTTTCGAAGCACCTTTACACAGTACAGCTGAGGAAATTCTATCTCATGCCAGTCAATATATTGAAAAATTCAAAAGAACTAAGACAGTGTTTTATGTTGATATGTTTTATTATGATAACAGTATATATTGGCGTTTTATGGATAATTACATGGCAGAAGTTAGATGGTCTCCCTCGGTTGATTCAATGGACGCATTGCTAAAGTTAGCTAAAAAAAAGGATTATTCAAAGCATGAATTAAAAATGGAATATTCTCAATACAATGGAGATGATGAACTGTCTGACGAGGAACGAGAAGTATATACCGAATTGCAAGAATTCACTATCCACCAGATCGGTAAACCTCTTACTAATATACATAGTTTTGATGAGGAAGATCGAGCGGTTGTAACGGAATTTTCTCGAATGAATAATATTAGCTATGATAAGTTACTTGAGATTCGAGAAAAAGCAAGTAATCGCTGGCAGGAAGAAATCTTTACCGGTGGTTCGATGGATAATTCTTTGAATATTCCGTATAAACAGATTATGCTTGGTGCAGGAACAGCGATTTTGGGTGCTTTAGTTATGATACGAAAGAAACGAAAATATCATAAACGCAACTGAAAATCGACTGAGGTGTCTAAATGAAACGCAAATATCTAAAGTGGGCCATGCCTTTCATTGTTGTCCTTTTTATTATGATAGTTCCTATTATTACTCGGACTATCAACAACGATATTGCTTATCAAACCGCACAAGATGTTAAAGCGATAGCATTGCCAGATAAGACCGAGTATGTGGAAATGTTTTCGGCCGCAGGAAAATTGGTTGGAAATGGGAACGGTATGCAGTATCTTGGAGGAATACTCATCAAAAGCGAATTACCCATAGATAGTATACGCGCATATTATTCTCAATACGCAAGTAATGAATGGGAATATCTTGTAGATAAACAGGATGGAAATTACATTCAATTTATTGAACACGGAGAAGTTCCTTTGCACACCAATGTTGATGGAGATAACTTCTACATAGTATATTCTTGGGGACAAAGCAATTCGTTTTTAACCGAGTTCGATGCACGAGGACATTGATGATTGTGTAAAAATTCCTGCTAAAGATGGCTTTTGGACACTTTAGTATCAAAGTCAGACAGCCACCGGAGAATTTTCTCCGGTGGTCGTTTAATGATTCTGAGTATAAAATAGTATTAGTATTGTGAGGTCACAAATGAAAGCTATAACAATATGGTTATCTGTTGTGCTATCGCTATTTTCATTAACCGCTTGTGGATTAACCTCTGATGGTATGATTAATAGCAGACTGAACCGGCTGAACAATTCGCAGAGCGAGGATATTGCAGAAGAACAGGTAGAGAATTTGCTGTCGTTGGCTAATCAAAACAACATTGATGGAATCAAAAAAATCTTTTCTATTACAGCTCAAAATAATGGTATCTCTAGTGAAGCAATACAACAGATGATAGACTTATTTTGTGAAAAAGTTGTTTCTGTTGAACGATTAGGTGGAGATGAAAGTGAAGAAAATAATTATGGCGAGTTGACTAAAAACTATAGTTATTCTTTTTCTGTTAAAACAGACTACTCCGAATATCTGCTGATATTAGCTGGATATACCGATGACGCAAACAATGCACAAAATATTGGTGTAAGCCACGTAGTAATTATGCCTTCTTCATGGGAAACTTATCCCGATGAAGCAGATGGCACGGGTATTTTTGTTTATACGGAATAAACTATTGCAAAAATTTACAGCCACCGGAGATTTTTTGAAGTGACCCAAAAAAGTTAGACAAATATTTATAGCGAAAATTGTTCAAGCAGCCGAAAGGGCTTGCTGTCTGTGAATTGCAGGCGGCAAGCCCTTCAGTTTTGCCTTGATCCTGCGGTTGTTATAGTAATCCAGATATGCAACGAGTTCCAGCTTGAAGTGCTCCATGGAACGGAACTCCTGCAAATACAGCAGCTCACTTTTGAGTAAGCCAAAGAAATTCTCTATCACGGCGTTGTCCAGACAGTTTCCTTTCCGGCTCATGCTCTGTCGGATGCCCTTCTCGCGGAGCATCCGCTGATACCGCCTGTGCTGGTATTGCCAGCCCTGGTCAGAATGAAGGATCAACCCGGTTCCATCCGGTATCTTCTCAAAAGCCTTATCCAGCATAGTCGTAACCATACTCAGAACAGGATGGTCAAAGATGGTATAGCTGACCAGATCGCTGCTGTGCAGATCGAGAATCGGGGACAGATAGAGCTTTTCTCCGAACAGGCTAAACTCCGTCACATCCGTGACCCATTTCTGATTCG
>NZ_CAKRCF010000095.1 GCF_934307085.1 uncultured Anaerobutyricum sp. | reverse complement strand
TTTTTCGTTTTTGCATTTTTGTAACCACAAACAGAACAGGTCTGGCTGCTTGCAAAAAATCTACCCACCTTCACAAGCTTTTTCCCCTGTTCCTCCAGTTTGTATTTCAAAAATGTTGTGAACATTCCCCAGCCGTTATCCGAAACAGATTTCCCAAAATTTAGCGACCGCGACATTGCTTTCATATCCAAATCTTCTATACATAAGCAATCATAGGCATTGGTTATCTGCCTTGACTGCTTATGCAGAAAGTCTTTTCGTTGATTGGAAACCTTTTCGTGAAGTTTTGCCACCTTAAGCCTCTGCTTATTGCGATTGTTTGAACCTTTCTGCATTTTGGAAAGCTTACGTTGTTCTCTCGCTAATTTTTTCTCTGCATTCCTGTAATACCCCGGATAGGCAGGCTCCTTACCGTTGCTGTCACGATATAATCCATGCATGGAAAAATCTAAACCTAAAAACTTTTGCAGCTCCTTTTCCTGTACTTGGTCTTCATACTCAAAAAGGATACTTACATAGTATTTTCCGTTTGGGGTCTGACTTACTGTTACAGATCTGAGGCTGTATTCCTCTGGAATAATCCTGTGCTGTTTTAAGCGGACTTGTCCAATCTTAGGTAATTTCAAATATCCATTAGATATAGTTATGTTCCCATTGATGCAGACCGTAGTATAGCTGTTTTTATTCCGCTTTTTTGATTTGAACCTTGGGAAACCTGTTTTCGGCTGTTTGAAAAAGTTCTGAAATGCCGTATCAAGATGCCTGAGCGATTGTTGTAATGCGATACTATCTGCTTCCTTTAAAAATCTGTATTCTTCTGTTTTCTTCATTGCAGCCATTTCTTTTGCACAAATAGTATATGTTACGTTGGTCTTATTCTCCTCATACTGCCTGATCTTTCTATCAAGCCAATGATTGTATACCATACTAACACACCCAAAAGTCTTAGCAAACAAAATCTTCTGTTCATTATTGGGATATATTCTGAATTTATATGCTCTGTTTGCCATTCCAACACTTCCTTTTCCTCGAAAAACCGCCTGCGATACTTGAACACAAGCACAAGATGATAGTATAGTAAGAGTACTAAATGTGCGTTATTATCTCAATTTATTGTATCTCAATTTTTTATTATCCGACTAAAGATACTATACTATAATTAGGATGCTCTATCAAGTAGGTAGCAGACGCAATTCATCTCCCACCTTAGAGGTCGGAGTCTTCTTGCTAGAAAAGGATAAAAGGTTCTGTTGATCGAAATATTTACTTTGATTTTACAGTGCTATGTATTTGATTTCATGTGTGGATGATATAATATAAAAATATTTGTAGAAAAAAGAGTAAGGTGTAAAATAGAAAAACATACACCTTATTTTACACCTTTTGCTGACGATATTATGCGAAAATAAACCAGGTTATGCCAGAAATCAAAAAATTACAAAGGCTTACAAAGCCCGAGAAACCAAGAAAAACTAAGAAATGCGAGGTTATGCAACAATGATAAAAATACTCTTCATCTGCCACGGCAATAGATAAAAACTATTCTATGAGTATTGAAAATAACTATACATCAAAAAATATTAAATTTAATTGTGAATATCCCTTAATTATGTTAAAATATAAGTATTAAAAATAACTAAAGTTAAAATAAATACTTATATTTGAGAGGATGGGTAATAATGGGTAAGATATATGGTTATGCCAGAGTATCAACGAAGAATCAACGTCTGGATCGGCAGATAAAAAATATAGAAGATTATTGCAAGGATAAGAAAATTGAACGAATCTATCGGGAAAAGTATACGGGAACAAAAATGGGACGACCACAGTTTAAAAAACTTCTTGCAGTTATTTGCCCTGGAGATACGATTATCTTTGATTCTGTGTCCAGAATGAGTCGTTCTGCAGATGAAGGGTATGATTTATATATGCAGCTTCTACAGGAAGGCATTGATTTAATTTTTATAAAGGAACCTCATATAAATACTTCTTATTATAAAGAAATGCAGAGTAAGAAGACCAGGATAGCCAGTACCGGCAAAGAATCTACAGATAAGTTGATAGATGCAATTATGGAAGCTATCACAGAATTTCAGAATGAAGAGACAAAAGAGAAAATCCGGATTGCCTTTGAGCAGGCAGAAAAAGAGGTACAAGACCTTCATGTAAGGATTTCAGAGGGAATCAGGACCACGCAGCGTTTAAATGAAACTCTGCCAGAGGAGCAAAGAAAGCAAATTGGCCAGAAAAAAGGAGCTACATTTGAGACGAAGAAAGCAAAGAAAATGAAAGAGTGCATTCAAAAGATGGCGAAAGATTTTGATGGCAGCATGAAGGATAAAGAGGTTATAGAAATACTCGGTATCAGTCGGAATACATATTATAAATACAAAAAAGAATTGTTACTCAGCAATATTAAGTAATATAATAGTATGCAATGTTGGAATTAGAAGCTTTTATCCTCTTTGTAATTATGATATAATGACACCTGTTGTCACACCCAATCCGACAACGGAAAGGGGGTGTTCTAGCTTGAGTATAGTAATCTCTTTCTTGGTTTCTGTTATGGCAGGTATCGTTAGCTACTATATTTGCAAATGGTTAGATAGAAACGACAGTGACAATTAACCTACAAACGGAGACTTCACCGTTAAAAAAAGAAGAAGAACCCCCGAACAGCGGCCACTGTTCGGGGGTTCGTTTGTTGTGTTCAGCTTGAACGCAATCTCTTTCTTAGCTACTGCCAGTATAGCATATGCAAGTAACTAATTCAAGTATTCTCTTTTTATTGTATTTTTACAACTATTTTATATTTTTGTTATAATGAATAAGTATAATATGAAATCATTTCTGGTCACAGAAGAAAGTATGCAGCACAGCAACTGAAATATACGAAGGTTCCGGTCATTATCAGATACATGCTTGAAGAGGATGCCATTATTTCAATGGTAGATGCCAATTTACAGAGGGAGCGGATCTCACCGAGCGAAAAAGCATTTGCTTATAAGATGAAATATGATGTGCTCAAGAGAAAGGCGGGAAGAAGAAAATGTAGCCAGGTTGACTATCTGACCGAGAAAAAGAGTGTGGAGGTCATAAGCGAAGAATGTGGGGACAGTCCAAAGCAGGTGCAGAGATATTTGTAACTTACCAAACTGATTCCAGAACTGCTTGAAAAAGTGGATGACGAAACAATGGGATTTACGATTGCTGTGGAACTGGCATCATTAACCGAAAAAAATCAAAAGACTGGAGAAATGGACTGTAAAATATCCGAATTCCATGAAACGCTGGTATGATAACTGGGATGCAATAACTCCGATTTTCAAGTTTTCACCGGATGTCAGAAAGGTTATTTACACGACCAATGCAATCGAAAGTCTGAATTCTACCTACCGTAAGCTCAACCGTCAGAGAAGCGTATTTCCAAGTGATACAGCACTTCTGAAAGCCCTGTATCTGGCTACTTTCGAAGCCACTAAAAAATGGACTATGAGCATTCGGAACTGGGGACAGGTCTACGGTGAGCTCAGCATTATGTATGAGGGAAGACTCCCGGAATAACAGAATCTGTATGCATGATGAGACGGACGTTTTTGACGTCTGCTCTTGACATGCCCGAAATCATGTCGTATATATAAATCAAGAGCTGGAAGCTCCAATTTAGTGCTTCCAGCTCAATCATTATCATAGAAGATTATTATTTACAGACTTTTCTTCATAGTCTCTGATAAAATAGAATCATAGGAGGGCCTTTTATTATGGCAAAGATATCAGTGGACAGATTCATATATTATCTCTTTCT
>NZ_CAKRCF010000094.1 GCF_934307085.1 uncultured Anaerobutyricum sp. | reverse complement strand
TATTCTGTTTTCGTATTTCCACACCATAACTGGATACCGTCTGCATTTTCTTCTCCTCTGAACTGTTTTTTTATTTTATGCTATGAACAAATTGTACCATAGATATCTTATTCTGTAAACATATGTTCTTTTTTTAACAAAAAAATTGCGCATCTAACTCATCACTGAAGTAACGAGAATGCGACGCGCGGTCATTCAACAATTCTAACCACACCAGCAATTTCATCAATATTACAAGGATCATAAGGTTCTTCATTCTCATCTAATGGCTGAATAATAATACGCCATGGATCTCTCCTCGTTTTTACGTCTATAGCAAAAAATCCATCCATGTTGCCATTCAACTTATGAAAATGAAACGTCGGCATCATTACTATATCCTTAATTACATTCGCCTGCTGTGATTTTCAAGATCCGGAAGTTGCTGCTGTATTTGATATCAGCCGTTCTATTTATGAACGCGATTACCAAAGAATCAATACAGTATATAAAAACAGAAACATCACATCCGAACTGGGAATTGTGATCGGCGCGATCACCCAGTCGCAGAAACTGATAGACCATGCTTTGGAATCAGAACGGAAGGGAGGTCAGGTTAATATGTGTACTGCATTGGAAGAGTTAATGAATGAGGGAAGATGCGAAGGACGGCGCGAAGGAATACGTGAAGGACGGTTAGAGGGCATCCAGGCGACAATCAGTACCTGTAAAAGTTTTAACGCCAGTAAAGATGTTACAGTGAAAAACCTGATGAAGGTATTTTCATTGTCAGAAGAAGATGCGACCGGTTATGTGGAAGAATATTGGTAAAAGCTATTTGGCAATGATATAAATAATAAATATATTGAAATAAAAGATCCAGGCTGGATAGAGATTCTTATCTATGTGGTTTGGATCTTTTTATGTGCATATGAGAAGAACCCCATCCTTCATTGACTGGGACTCTTCTCATATTCGAAAAAACTATATAGTTTATGCTCTTTTCCAATGAGCATACAAGGTTTGTTTTTTAGTTATCTTAGTAGAAGAAATCACTTTCTTTCCTTTGGTCTTTGCAGTATACCATCCAATGAAAACATAGCCTTTTCTGCGAGGTATCGGGAGTTTTCCGATTTTAGATTTCACAGTTATATTTTTGGATTTTATACTTACGGATCCGCCATTGGCATTAAATGTAACTTTTACTTTTTTCTGGACGGTTGCAGGCTTTGTAACCTGAATCGTTTTGGTAAGAGTCGTTTCCGGATGTCCTTCAAAATACATACGGATATCTGCTTTTCCTTCTCCGACTGCTGTAATGATTCCATCCTTTACTGTACATACAGATGGATCAGAAGATTCTATGACCGCACCGGAACCTTTAAGCGGCAGATCATCCCAGAAAATATTTACTTCCCCTGTCTGGCCTTTCTGCAGTGATGTTTTTGAAACCTGCAGGGATGCTTTATAATATTTTGGGGTGTAGTTTACCAGTACATTTCTGCTGTTGGTTTTGTCTGTATAAGAGGTGCTGTCTGCTGTTGAACTCAGCTGTTCACCAAAGCACTGTACCCAATAGTAGATTCCCTGGTAACATACACATCCAATTCCGATACTTCTGAATCTTGCTGACAAAATATTGTTTCTGTGTCCCTCTGAATTCATCCACAGGTTCATAACCTGCCCGGCAGCATCAGGCCCCATTGCGATATTCTCTCCCATCATTAGACTATTAGCGGAAAAACAATCCTGACCGCTCGGTCTGGTGTGAGACCAGTAGAGTACATTTTCAAATCCTCTCTGCATCGCAGTATCAAGAAGGCTGCTGTCCATTGTTAGTGGTGAGAGACCCTGCTTTGCTCTTTCCTTATTTACAAGATCAAGGACCTGAAAGGCTTTTGCATACATTTCTTTTGCCTCTACGTTTACATTGATTCCGTTTATGTAGCTGCCATCCTCCAGCCGGGAGAAAGACGGATTCAGAAAAGTTACTTTTGTTCCATTATCAAATGCGTCCTGTCCTAAGTTTGTAACGGTAGAAGGAACAGTGATGCTTTTTAATGATGTGCAGGAATCAAAAGCAGAATATTCTATTGTTTTCAGCCCTTCTGGAAGTGTCACAGAAGTAAGTGCTTTGCAGTAAAAACAGCACATCGATGGAATTTCTGTAATTCCATTCCCAAAAATGATCGTAGTAAGATAGTTACTGTAACTAAATGCACACATTCCGATTTCCTTAACCGTATCCGGAATTACAACTTTTGTAAGATGTGTAGATGAGAAAGCGTTTCCTCCAATCGCAGTCACTCCATCCGGGATCACATATTCACCCGTACGTTTGGGTGGATAGAGTAAAAGTGTTTTTCCCTGATCTATATATAGAGCTCCATCTATGGACTTAAAAACGCCATTATCCGGAATATCTATTTCCTCCAGCTCCCATAAAGAAACCAGACCAAAGGGACTTATCTCTTTCAGGCTTGCAGGTAACACAAGCTTTTTTATGCCACATCCATAAAGAGCATCATCTTCAATGCTTTCCAGAGAGTTTCCGATAGTAATGTCTGTCAGAGAATAATCGTTTGCAAAAGCTTTTTCACCGATTCGCCTCACAGAATTTCCAATCACAACTTTTCGAAGATTATTACAGTTAACAAATGCAATGTCACCTATTGATGTAACTCCGTCTTTGATGTCTGCTTCCACGATCTCATCTGCATAATCTTCCCATGGGCACAAATGTAAATTTACCGGTTCACCTGTTTCCCAGTCTACTATTCTGTAAAAATCATCCATTGCGCCGTTTCCCTCTACAGTTAATACTCCATTCTGCAGAGCCCATGTAACGTTCTTTCCACAGGTTCCATTTCGCACAGCCCCTGCAGATGGCGCATCTTCTGATTGGGTATCCGGGATTCCGGATGAAAATGCATCTTCTTCAGATTCAAAATCCTGCTCAGGAGATTCAAATTCATCTGACAGGGATTCCGGATCCGCATCCACTTGAGATTCGGCGTTCTGATAAGATTCTGTACTTTCTGGAATTTCTGTTTTATCCTGCATCTCTGTATTTGCAGTTCCATCAGAAAAATCTTCTGCATAGATTGCAATTGGCTCTGCTGATAAAACAGTGCAAAGCAGGATTGCTGTCAGTCTGCCGGCCCACATGTTTTTTCTTCTCATAACTTTTTCACTCCTTTGTTTTTACAATATAATTTACAAGTTGTAATCATTATACTCAATTATTTCATATCATACAATGAAAATCTAGTTAAAAAAGTGCAGTAGTAAACTAACATAACACAAATTAAGTTGTTGATAGTTTCAATATCTGGTACGATGAACTTAATAAATACATTTTATGGAGGTCAATTATGCCAGCATTACCTTATAGTATAGCAATATCAGATGAAGAAGGCGCCTACTTGAAATCACTGATCAAAACCAGAACTATTCAAGCTGCATGATGTTCTCCTGGTTTATAAACAGGGTTTCCATATTCCTGAAACAATTAGGAATCAAATATAGCAAAATCACCAAAGATGAATTTGTCACTTTAATAGACATTCTTCGTAAATGCGATATTCCGAAATTCCCCGGAAGTAAGCGTGGCAAAGGCAGTCGAAAGAAACAATAGCAACAAAAAAACAGGTCCGAACGCACTGAGAGTAATCAGTGTATCTGAACCTGGCTTTTCTATGGTCTTTCCGATGAATAGCTAGGCTGGGTTTTCATTAGAGTGCCTTATTTAATTGTGAGATGATTTCCAAAATATTCCAAAATATATTCGTTTCTTTTTATTGACTTTTTGCTACTATGGGGGTATAATCATAACTAAGAAATGGGTTTTTTACTGAGTAATGTCTTCGGACTGGAAAAGGGTGCTCGTTTCTTTTTTTATGTTCATTACATCGTAACTGGTAATAAAAAGTTAAGTCATTAGTTAAATTATTCTATTTACCTGCTCTTTCGATTCGACATTCTATTTCTGCTCTATACTTTAATAAACG
>NZ_CAKRCF010000093.1 GCF_934307085.1 uncultured Anaerobutyricum sp. | reverse complement strand
TGGCGGTAATGTGTAAAGCGATGGAAGATATGAGAAATGAAGCGGCAAAAATGAAAGCAGTCCATATAGCCCGTTTAATGTTGGATGGTGGCAAACTTAGTTACGAAGATATTGCAGCATACACAGAGCTAACCATAGAGGAAGTCGAAAAGATAGCTTCAGATAAGAAAAGTGTATAATTGTATGGCAGTTTAATATCAATACAGCTTGGAAAATAGAAATCGCAGGAATTCCCTTATATGATACAAAAGATGAAAGATGCCCTGTGCAGGAACTATTGGATTCCCTAGAGCCTAAACTGCTGGCAAAGAAGTATAAAGCAGATTATGAACGGAGGTATGGCAATGAGTAGCTATAAAGATTATAAAAAAAGAGCATTGCAGAACCCGGAGGTAAAAGCAGAATATGATGTACTGCAACCGGAATATGATATTATTCAGACGATGATTGATGCTAACAATACCTTTCAGTACAGAGACAACAAAAGAAATAAAAAAACAGAGAATTAATGTGTTTTCATAGAAATCTTACTGTGATAAACTTATAGGAAAAGCGACGGAGGATAAATCAATGTTTGACACAATTCATCATATTGCAATCATTGGAAGCGATTATGAAAAATCAAAACATTTTTATGTGGATTTGCTTGGATTTAAGGTAATCAGAGAAAATTATCGAAAGGAACGAGATGATTATAAAATAGATTTAGCCTGTGGAGAGCAGGAGATAGAGCTATTTATTATAAAGGATGCTCCAGCCCGTGTGAATTATCCAGAGGCACTTGGTTTGAGACATTTGGCATTTAAGGTAAAGAGTGTTGACGATACGGTTAAGGAGCTTAATGCAAAAAGAATAGCAACAGAGCCGATACGCTTGGATGATTATACCGGAAAGAAAATGACATTTTTCCATGATCCGGATGGCTTGCCATTAGAAATTCATGAGTAATTAACAAACATGATTGATATTTGCGGATGCATAATCGGACATTGCTTTTTCTCCCATCATGGGTTATAATATAACTCGTCTTTTTCTCTTTAATACATTAAATCGTAATGCATTAAAGAGATGAAAGAATTTGACAGAATGGGAGAAAAGTGATGAAAGAAGAAAAGAAACTGAATTTACCGCAGTCTTTGTTACTGCTTGTATTGATAATTTTTTCGGTAGCAGTTTGTATTCGTTTAAAGACTGGTGGACCGATGATTGGCTTATTTGCAAGCTGGATTTTTATTTATCTTGTTTGTAAGATTGTTCGCATTCCATATGATAATGTTGTCGCAGGTGCATATGATGCGATTCGTATGGTCGTTCCGACACTTTGTCTGCTTATGGCAATTGGTGTTATGATTGGTACCTGGTTACAGAGCGGTACGATTGCAACGATTATTGCATGGGGACTTAAGATGATTAACCCGGCATGGTTACTGCCACTTACGTTATTATTCTGTTCCGTCCTTAGTGTTGTGACGGGAACATCTTATGGTTCTGTCGGAAGTGCCGGTGTTGCAATGATGGCAATCGGTAATGCGATGGGAATTAATCCTGGTATGGTTGCTGGAGCAGTTATCTGTGGTGCAATGTTTGGTGATAAGTTAAGTCCACTCTCTGATACAACGAACTTAGCCCCAGCAGTCGCAGGTGCGAAGTTGAGTGACCATATCCGTTCTATGCTTTGGACGACAATTCCTACTTATATTATTACATTAATTATTTTTACTGTATTAGGAATCCAGCAGACAAGTGGCAGCTATGCAGTAGGAGATATTTCGAATTATATTACAGAATTAAATGGAGAATTCCATCTGGGGGCAGTGACATTAATTCCTGCAGTTTTAATTATCGTGCTTTTACTTTGTAAAGTAAATGCAATCTCTGCACTTGGAATTTCCAGTTTTGCAGCAGGAGCCGTCTCCTATTTTGTACAGCATGCGACATTACAGAGCATTATTCAGACTGCATATAATGGATATACAACTGCAATTGAGGAAGGTGTACTTCAATCTATCTTAAACCGTGGTGGTATGGGTAGTATGTTACAGTATGTTGCTATCATCAGTTTTGCTGTTGGTATGGGCGGTATGCTTGAAAAACTCGGTGTATTAGAGCACATTTTAAATGCAGTTGTGAAGCGTATTAACAGTGACGGTTCTATGATTTTAGTTACATTGCTTGTTGGTTATATCACAAGCTTAATTAGCTGCTCTCAGCCAATGTCTCACGTACTGACAGGTCGTTTAATGGCACCAGTATTTAAGGAAAGAAAGGTAGCACCGGAAATCCTTTCTCGTTGTTTGGAAGATTCTGGAACAATGGCAGGTCCGATGATTCCATGGCATGGCTATGGCGTATATATGGCAGGAACTCTTGGAGTCGCATGGGCGGCATTCTTTCCATATCTGTTCTTACTGTACTTAACACCGATTTTCAGTATTATTTATGGATTTACTGGAATTTCTATTAAGCATATTTCTGGAGAAGAAGTAGTGGAATAGTGTTTTGGTAATTAAAATGGTTACATATAGGAATGTAAATATTGCTATTTTACATACTGATTAGATAAAACTTGATTAAAATAGCGACATGTTGGAATAACAAAATAAAGAAGGATACAATAAAATGAAAACAAAACTTGTTCTTTTGGGCACAGGTACCCCAAATGCCTGCCCAAACGCAAATGGACCGTCTTCCGCAGTCGTTGTAGGAGACAGGGCATATATCGTAGACTTTGGGCCGGGAGTAGTAAGACAGGCTTCTGCAGCTTACTTTAACGGGATAGATGCGTTAAGACCTGACCTGTTAACAGTAGCATTCTGTACACATCTTCATACAGACCATACTGCTGGGTATCCAGACCTCATTTTTACTCCATGGGTATTGGAGCGACCGGTTCCTCTTAAAGTATTTGGCCCTAAAGGTATGAAGCACATGACAGATCACATTTTAAAAGCTTACGAGACGGATATCGACTTTCGAATCCATGGATTTGAAAAAGCGAATGAATTTGGATATCGTGTCGAGGTCACTGAAATCGAGCCGGGAATTATCTATAAGGATGACCGTGTAACAGTAGAGGCATTTCCAGTAAGTCATGGAACGTTAGAATGTTATGGCTATAAGTTTATAACTCCAGACAAGACAATAGTAATTACTGGAGATACAGCCCCACTCGATATTGTAGCAGAAAAGGCAAAAGACTGTGACATTCTTCTCCATGAAGTAGAATATGCAGCTGGAATCTCTTGCCGTGAACCAAAATGGCAGAAATATCATCAGGAAGTACATACATTAAGTACAGATCTTGCACAGATTGCTAAAAAAGCCAATCCAAAACTTCTCGTAACATATCATCGCATTTATCATATGAATGTTCAGGATAATCGTAAGAATCTTGCGGCAGAAATGGCGTGGAGGGATGAGGCTATTTTGGACGAGATAAAAGATGCTGGATATGATGGATATGTAGTCAATGGCAAAGATTTGGATGTATTCTGATTTGTTTAATAAAATAGACGCGCTGAGAAGAAAGTGCCATTCAGATTGTCAGAAAAATTATCAAGAAGAACCACTAAAAATTCAATAAAGTTTTTAGTGGTTCTTTTTGCGTATTTTTTGAGCAATCCAATAAAGGTTATGACAGCGTCCGTTAGTGCATCAATTCAGAATTTCTTCCAACCCCTCTTGATTTTTACTAAATTTTGCGGTAAACTTTTACTAGATGAGGCAAACGATAAATATCGTTGCCGTCTGATGAAAAGGAACTGTTTAATTTATAAAGTATTTAAGAGGAGTTTTTGGGATGAATATTTTATTAGCAGGGGGAGCTGGCTACATTGGTTCCCATACAGCAGTGGAATTATTAACAGCAGGACATGACGTAGTTATTGTAGATAATTACTGCAATAGCTGTGCAGAAGCAGTGAATCGTGTTGAAGAAATTTCTGGCAGGAAAGTTGTTTCTTACGAGGCTGATGTAAAAGATAAAGCAGCGATGACAAAGATTTTTGCAGAGAATAAGATTGACTGTGTTATTCATTTTGCAGGTCTTAAAGCGGTTGGTGAATCTGTTCAGAAACCAATCGAATATTA
>NZ_CAKRCF010000092.1 GCF_934307085.1 uncultured Anaerobutyricum sp. | reverse complement strand
GTCCTCGGTAGGCGTTTTGATCCTTATGCCTTGCGGCACCTACTGTCTTCGGCAGCGTTCTGTATTAATCTATCATATTATTTTCTTCATGTCAACTGTTTATTCCATTTTTTTTATGATATAATATAGAAAAAATTTTTTCGGAGGACTTATGACCGACCATACTCATTCCACTCCGGCAGCATGCTGCTCTCTGCGTTCCATCCGGATTCGCCATGGAATCCTAAATGTCCGCACTGATCTTACAGCCGGTACTTTTAAATATATAAAAACTATTCTTTCCTATCAGAACAAACTGGACGAAGATGCCGTTTCCTTTGATTTCCGGACAGATTATATTGCCGATGCAAAAGATTCTGCCCGCCTGCTGATTTCATTGGACCTTAAGAATCTGCAGCTCAAAAGTCTCTACTGGCACGTGTACATTATACTGGAAGATCCTGCATCCGGTGAAATCACAGAAATTCCTGTTTACATGGATACCAGACAGCGCCTGTTCCACAAATTTCTCTATAACGGCGCATATCATGCCCCGAACGGCTTTTCTTTCTATCCGTTTTATACCGGAGATAAAACTCTGGCTTTTGCCTATCGTGAACGCAGCCCGTACGACGGTACTTCCCTTATCTATAAAGAAATGTTTGCCGTCCTGCTTTACCGTTTCACACACAGCTACTGGAAAAAGCAGCATATCTGCCTTGTGTGTGAGAAATTCTCGTCCATGGCACAGGATAACGGCTATTACTTTTTCAAACACTGCATGGAAAACAATGAACAGGCTTATTTAAATAAGAAGATTTTGTATATTATAGATAAAAAATCACCAGACTATCCGAAAGTCGCACCATACGGCAAAAATATTGTTCCTTTTATGTCGCTCCGTCATATGTGCTGCCTTCTCGCCGCGGATCTGATCATCAGTTCCGACTCCAAATATCATGCATATGCGACACAGTGCCGGCACAGTATTTTTAACCGCTATATAAAAAAGAAAAAGTCCGTTTTTCTACAGCACGGGGTGACTGCTCTGAAACGCGTCGATGCCTTTTATGGAAAAGGAATGCGCAGCGGATGTAATCTTTTTATCGTCACAAATACGATGGAAGAAAAAATCATCCTCAACAATTTTGGCTATGAACCGGCAGAAATCGCCAACACCGGTTTTGCACGCTGGGATGTTCTGAAAGACTGCTCACAGGAAAACCACAATATCCTCATTATGCCTACCTGGCGAAACTGGCTCGATTCAGTTTCAGATGAAGCATTTGAAAACAGTGCCTACTTCCGAAACTATATGCAGCTTCTTAACTCCGAACGTTTCAGTGAAATTCTGGAAAAATATGACCTTCAGATTTATTTTTATCTGCACGCCAAGTTTCAGAGCCACCTTAAGACCTTCCGTATAGCAAGTAACAGGATCCATGTACTTTCATTCGGGGATACACCCGTAAACGAGATGCTGATGAAATGCCGTATGCTGATCACAGATTATTCCAGCGTCTGCTGGGATATGCTTTACCAGAACAAACCGACTCTGTTTTATCAGTTTGACCTTGATCAGTACAATGAGGCTCACGGCAGCTACATTGATATGCATAAAGATCTGTTTGGCGACCGTGCCGAAACTTCATCTGAACTGTTTGATCTCATAGAAAAAGCTGCCGAACATGACTTTGCATTAAAACCAGCCTATGCCCGACAGCGTTCGGAATATTTTCAGTTTAAGGATCAGCAGCACAGCCGACAGATCTGCAAAGCAATCAGGCGTCGTTTCTGCTGACGTACCAGAGTGTTTTGTCTGCCCAGTACAGAATTCTATCTGATATTTTTCCTGAAAGCCGTTCAAACCGAACGGCTTTTTTTATTCCCTCCAGCAACATTGAAACCATCATACTGCTCGCCATCAACACTAGCCAGATCAAAAATGCATGTCCGAAAGAATATACAAAATTTCCGAGCCATTTTGCACGGATAAAACTATGTATGTAAAATACATTTGCAGAATGTTTTCCCATGAACTGCAGGATTTCACGGATTACCGGAAGATCGATCAAAAATTCATACGACCAGCAGATCACAGCCACCGGGATCAGTCCGTTCAGCACAAATTCAAAATGATTTCTGCCCCATTTACTGTACCAGAACACAAAAAGTGCACACATAACAATCGTTTCTATCGCAAACTTAAGGATTTTATTCATCCATTTGTTTCTGACAATCATAAAATCACGGATTCTCTCCAGTACATCCTGATCTGCAAAACATACTGCAAGCGGCATCACAAACAGATATTTTGTAAGATGCACATGCTTTTCAATCAGAAAGCTTCCCGGAAGCAGAAACATAAGTACGATCAGCCAGCTGTATTTCCGATAAAAACGCAGAACAAACGGAAGAAATACGATGAGAAGTACTTCCAGACTTAAATACCACCAGGTACTGATCAGAATCTGCGTATCAAACAGATATCCCACACAGAAAAAATCCATAACAATGCTCACCAGTGTATTTACCAGTCCGTTTGCATAACTGGATGTATCTGTCAAAAACGTCACACCCATACAGAAAAAAAACGGAATTGTAAAAAACAGGACAAGATGCAGATATCTCTCCAGTACAAACATAGTTCCTTCCCGGCCGTTGAACTCATAAGACTGATATTTCTTTTTTACAGAACGTGTAAGTCCATATACAGACAAAAAAGCAAACAGCCCAACGCACTGAACCATACAGCGACTGATCATCATTGCCGTTCCCCTGGAAAGCGGTGCAAAATCCACATACATGCCACCCATCCTGGATTTCTTCGAAAAACAATGATAAAAAAGCAAAAAAGAAATTGCAATTCCCTTCATTGCCAGCGTATTATTCTTGGTAAATCTGCTTTCTGCCTTCATCCGTATTTTCCTTTCTGATTTTCTGCCTTTCAGACTATTTTATCCCACTGCTGCATCCTTTGTCAATTTTCTCCTCGTTGTTTTGCTGCCTGCCCTATGTTATAATAAATGCACAATTTCAGAAAACGTCCATCAAAAGGACACTATTTTATTAAGGAGGCATTATGCTCAGCAATCAAAATTCTTCATCTGACCTGAAGATCACAGGTTCTCTCGATGTTGAAATTATATCTGCCGCCGAAAGCAGAATCACTTTAAAACTGATAAACGCTCCGGAATCACCTACCGATTCTGTCTGTTTTTTACTGAAAGACACCGATACCAGAACCATCTTATATCCGGAAATCTCCAGTCAGTCTTCGGACACTTATCTTCTGGATTTTACCGCATTGCAGGAACTTCACGAATATCGTTACACAAAAACCTTCCGTCTGCTTGCAGAAATGGTCACTGCATCCGGGACTTCCTGCTATCGACTTCACGAAATTTCCGATTCCGCTTCTGCCCCGGCACCTCATATCTTTATTGAAGACATTTATCTGAAAGATGATGTCAAAGTACCTCCTCTGGAATATATCGTGGAACTTGGGATTAATCCGGAGGCCGTTTCCGATCAGTCGCTTATTATTACCCTGCACAGCCGGAACCGTCACATGCAGTTATCTCATCTCTGTGAATTAAAGGGACTAAATATGCGTGGCGGAATTCTTCGAGTTACGTTTGACCTAAAACCCGGTTCTCTCAAATACCAGAAAAGCATTTTGCGTTTTCGAAACAAGCTCCTCGAAGATGCCATTTCCTATGATTTTAAGACGGTCCGCATTAAAGAAAGCGGAGATCTTCTTCGCATAAAAATAACGCTTGACCTCCACACGATTGCCTGGAACGGACTTTACTGGGATGTCATGATTCAGCTTTTCGATCCAGATACCGGACGCACCAGCCTGATACAGATTCTCATTCCACCTCGCCGTCGTATGTTTATGAAATTCCTGTACAATGGCTCTTTCCGTACACCGGATAATTTTTATGTCTATCCTTATTACACAGGACTTTCTCAGCTTGCACTCGTAAACCGTGCCAGAGAACAGTATGACGGACTGGATATTGTCCTTAAAGAATTTACCGCAATGTTTCTTTATAATATAGCAAAGCCTTACTGGAAAAAGAAACATATCTGCCTTGTAGACGAAAAATACTCGACCAGAGCACAGG
>NZ_CAKRCF010000091.1 GCF_934307085.1 uncultured Anaerobutyricum sp. | reverse complement strand
TCATTTCCTTAAGATGTAAATATCATAACCTATAAATGTGAGAGAAATTTGTCTAATTTCTAATATAATTATAAAATTTATAAAAAAACTGCAAAGAATGTTGATTTTACGGGATTCCCGGAATGTAGATTTTAGTTTTACCCCAATTATTACCCCAATCCGCTGATTTTATTCATAAAAAGAGGCAGCAGTTATAAAACTGCCACCCCTATAAAACCATTTTCTACTTGTTTCATTTCCTGCTGCTTTGTGCTCGGAAGAACATGAGCGTACAGATCCGCCGTCATAGCCAGACTACTATGTCCCAGAATCTTCTGGAGCGTCTGCATATTTCCACCCTCTTCTATATATCGTGTCGCAAATGTATCTCTAAAAGCATGGTGGGTAAATCTCTCAATCTCTATACCCTGCTGCCGGAGTCTCTTTAAAACATTGTTTATAGAAAACGCCACTGTAGAAGATGCCACCGCTCTGGATCCGTTGCTCCCGATAAATATATTGCTGTCCATTTTCCTCGCAACAATCTCACCGTAAATCATAGCCATTTTCTTTCTCTGCATCTGCAGAACCTTTTTAATTGTATCATTCATAGGAATATCACGTTTACTTGTCTCTGATTTCGGAGAAGTCTCTGTAATCCCTCCGCCTTGTTTCCAGCTCACTGTTTTAGTCACATGGATCACATTATTGATATAATCTATATCCTGCCATTTCAGAGCCACAATCTCATTAAGTCTCATTCCGGTACATAAGGAAAAGCAAAAGAACTCATAAAGCCACTCCTGTTTAGCTTCCTGGATAAATGCCTGCTGTTCTTCTCTGGTTAATGCCCGGTGAATAGTTTCACTTGCTTTCGGTCTGTCGTCCATTCTCAGTGGCTTCACACTGGCAGCAGGATTCTTGATAATAATTTCATCATCAACTGCTGCATTTAATACCGTTTTTAATAATACTATAACGCTGTTAGTTGTTGACGCACTCAGTTTTTGTGCCAAATTTTGCTGAAGTTTTACAATCTCACGCTTCTCAATCTTCTGAAGCTTGGTTTCTCCCAGCACTGACTTGATATGATTGTTATACCTTGACCGGTTCATCTTGATACTGCTGTCCTTAATCACTCCTGTTCTGGATTTTTCCCACTCATCAAAATAAGAGTCCAGCGTTATATTCCTGTTGGAAGTATACAGCCCTGCTTTTATCTCTTCACGCATCAGGGTTTCATTTTCTGTGCATTCCTTCACATTGTGCCCATAAGCACTGTAACGTTTACCGTCTACAGTAAAACGCTTTTCAAATAATCCGTTTGCTTTCTTCCTCATTCCTGACGGGATTCTTGCCATTTATACCTCACTCCTTCCTACCTGCCCTCTCGATGAGCTCCATCAGCTCTCTGTGTCTCTGATTGAACTCTTCACTGTTCACCTGCAGGTGTTTTTCTTCCTGGTCCACCAACTTATCAAGCATCTGCTTAAACTCTTTGTCATTCATACGATCACCCCTGTATATAAAAGAGCCGGCCCAACTGCTGCCATATTACAGGTCCCTAGTTGCACCGGTGCAATTTCTTTTTCATCAAATCATATCTCTTAGCTCTGTTTAAGTACTTTTCCCTTTATGATAAGTGAATCTGCAAATTCTTCAATTTCTTTCCATACTTCTGAATTTCCCATCTCCAAAAGAGCCCATAATTCTTTTTTTAATGGCAGGCTTTTCCCCATCAATATATATCCCTTTGCAAAGCCAAGCAATTCTATTTGTGCATCTGGATTAAGTTCATCAAACTTTACATCAATTCTTAGAAGTGGATTATCTATATCGTCTTCGTTATATTCTTCTGCCATTTTCTTTCTAAGCCATTCGTCAATACGGTATTTTTTATATTTTTCTTTGTCCTTAATATACATAACTTTACAAACTGCATTTTTCTCTGCTATCTCGTCGTTTTTATACATTTTGTCACCTCTTTTTCATTTCCCGTTATTCTATTATCTAATTCTGTTATTTGTTCCAAAGCTTGGCAACCATCCTAATCCAGTTTTTCACATTTGTTATGTGCTTTTACAATCTTATCTATCATACTTTTCTACCTACATCTCTTTCAGAATGCTCATAGCAGCCTTAAATCCTGCATAAAATCCCGCACGTAATGCCACTTCTTCATAGTCACAAAGATCTGTATTGCTGAGTGCGTTGACTTCGAGCTTCTTTTCCATCTGATCTGAAACCATATGCAGTTTTTCAGTATGCTCAGATTTCAGCTTTTCATTTCCTTCCAGATATGCGTAATACAATGTTTCAATCATTATTTTTTCCTCCTGCATTTCTTTTTTGCCCGGAAGATGATATACTCAATACATCCGGGCTTATGGATATTTGCCTTGGATCTGCAAGTCCTTATCAGTGGTGGTGCACTGGTAGGGGCTTTTCTTATCTTTTTCCATGAGTGTAATCGTAATACAATGTAGACATCACACCAGACAGAAAAATAACTATTACATCTAAAACTGTCATTTCTATGCCTCCTGTACAATTGGCTGGACCTGAGAGATACCAAAGAAATTTGCTTTATACTCTTTGTTATCTCCTCTGCTTCCCCAGATCAGTGAACAACCAAACAATGCCTTGGAACCATAAATCACTTTATAACCAAGTTCTTTCCATTTGCTGTATGTATTGGTTTCCTCGGTGACTCCTGCTGCCTGTTTTGCTGTTTCAATCCTCTTTGCATTGATTTCCTCGGCCTTAGCTGATAACCATGCTCTGTGAAGCGATTCTGCAAAGCTAATACCTTTTTCTCTGTTCTTTCGGTAAATCTTCCATGCTTTCAGCATGATCTTTGATAAATTATATCTCATATGCTTCCTTTCTGAATCAGCCCCGGCAGGCATTAAGCATTTAGCGTTCTACTCAGTGCATCTCAATCTCTCTTATTCTGTTTCCCGGTGTTATGTGGTACTCTTGCTTTCCCTTTCGGTACTCCCATCCACCTTCGCTGATTCTGTTATTTTCCTGTTCCTTTTAACTGATTATATTATATATCTATTTACACCAATAGTCTATTGGCACTTTGACTATATTTACACCAATATATTTAAGTATTTTCTATATTTACATCAATAGATTTTTATGATATACTTCAGTTATGGTGGAGAAAATAAACCTATATCTACCGCCTTTTATTATACTTAGAAAGTAGGTGCAAACATGCCAGAGGAAAATAAGGTAAGTAAGGCTCAACAAAAAGCTGTAAATAAATATGTAAAAAACAATTACGATCGCATTAATGTAACCTTTCCTAAAGGCCAAAAGGAAGTTATCATGCAGGCAGCAGAAGCTGCCGGCGAAAGTGTAAACGGCTACATCAAAAAAGCAGTAGATCAGCGGATGGAACGCGACAACGCATAACCACTATTATTCACAAAAGGATGTGCTCTCATGGCAAAACGTCTATATACCTGTGACGATATTATGAATTTACCTGACTTTATCCAAGTCGAATTACTTGACGGAGTAATCTATACAGATGACTGGACCAATCTAAAAATTGATGAGGAAGTTTTCCAGAATCCACCATCTGAAGATCATCACGTTACCTATCGTCTTTCTATCGTAAAGGACTAAAGCAACAATTTTGTAGATTAAGTTAAAGGGAAAATAATTATTTCCGATAATACTCATATATACAAATTAAAGGAGGAACAACCATGAAAATCAAAGTAAGCTCTTTCTCAAAAGAAGCTGCAACCAAGTCCAAAGGATTAGTCCTGAGAGAGGAAATAGAAAAAGGGCTTCATACTGCAGATGAGATTAATGTTGATTTCTCTGATATTAATCGTTTTGCATCCCCATTTTTTAACAACAGTTTTGCTGCCCTTACTTTAAAATACGGATTCGATAGAATTGAAAAAATCTCCTGCCTGAATCTTTCAGATGTAGGACTGGATGCCTATGAGTCATCCATGGAAAATGCAAAAATGCTTTCTTCCAGTCCTGAGTTTGCAGCTAAAATGACGATGATAACGATTTTGCCTCTGTAGACGGAATAAAACTCTACACTGCCAATACGACTTCTCTTTCTATCCTTATATACACACATAAGAAATAGCCGCCCTGCTCTCTGGTAAAGAATAGGCGGCTACATCTTAGCTAAACATATTTGCCAG
>NZ_CAKRCF010000090.1 GCF_934307085.1 uncultured Anaerobutyricum sp. | reverse complement strand
TAGAAACTTCGCATTCGTTACTGCGAAGTTTCTGCTTTACTGGGCAAAATGGAACGTTTAGCACAACAGCTCAAAATGGGATATTGTTTCGTCTCTCTTTTTAATAGTACTTCTGGCAATCCGGCTACATATTCTTTCCTGGCGGTGTCTATTCGTCTGTTTAGCACCACAAATCAGAATTTGATTCCAGCTTTGCTTCGGGCTTTTTCAAGAATGCCTACCACAGTCACAGATTCTGTTAATAGCTCATGTGCAGTCACATAATCTTTTTCATCAATGATTTTTGCAAAATCCAAAAATTCCTGAGTCATACGGTGGTGTTGTTCTGTTGCAGTAAAATGGTCTGTGATTGTAGCACGAACCATAGCACCGGCAGCATCACGAACTCGTTCTTTTACATTTTCATCAACGTAAGTGGTAGTAAGTTCGGAGGCAATATTTGGTTTGCTGTCTATTTTCATAAATCCTTTTTCACCCTGGATGGAAACATATCCTGGGCTGTCAGAATCTTTGCTTCCGGTACATACGGCACTGAAACCGTCATATACAAGAACCAAAGTTCCAGAAGTATCAATACCATTTGGACCGATGTTTGGATAGTAAGTGACATCTTTCGGTTCACCAAACAATCCAACACAATAATGAATATTGTAAACATTAATATCATAAAGTGCACCGCCATAATATGCAGGGTCAAAAGAGTGTGTGATATCTCCTTCCAAATATGCATCATACCGACTGGAATATTGGGAATAATTGCAAAGAGCCATACGAACAGTACCAAGTTTTTCAACATTTTTCTTCATCTCATAAAATACTTCATTGTGAAGTACCGTTACAGCTTCAAAAATAAACAATTTATTTTCTTCTGCAATTTGTTGTAATTCCTGCGCTTCTTTATAAAATCCAGTAAAAGGCTTTTCAAGGATAACATTTTTTCGGTGAAGAAGAGCCTGCTTTGCATAAGAATAATGTGCACTGTTGATTAATCCGATATAAACCGTATCTGCTGCAGTTTCAGTAAGTAACTTTTCATAATCGGTATAAACTTCAGCGATACTATACTGCTTTGCAAAAGCCTCTGCTTTTTCTTTACTGTGAGGTCTGGCAAAGATAGCCGTTTTTTCAATTTCTTTTATTGGTTCGATTGCAAATAATGCATCTGCAATGATTTTTCCTGTTCCGATAAATGCAAGTTTCATAGTGTAAATCTCCTTGTGTTTTATTAAAGAAAATGTTTTTAGGTATACTTTAGTGTATCATAGAATTCGTCCGTTTATCTCAACGAATTAAATCATTCCTAAATCTTTGAGAGCAATCGGAATTCCATCATGGTTATTATCAAGAGTAATTTTTCCGGAAAATGTCTTCAGAATAGCTGCTGGAGCATTTCCCATCAAAACACCGCAACCGGCTGCGTAAAGCATTTCTAAATCATTGTAATTATCGCCAAATGCCACGGAATCTTCGGTAGCAATGCCAAAAATTTCGCAGAACTTGCGGATGCCTTTGGCTTTATTCATTCCGGCTGGCATAATCTCTAACAGGTAACTTGAGGATTTTACGATGGATAGAGTTGGAAATGCTTCTTTTAATACTTCTTCAATCTGAAGAATACACGCAGGGTTGCACATACAGAGGATTTTATTAACGACCGCATCTTCCGGCAATAAAGCGACAGTTCCTTCTACGCTTTCTACTTCCACAACACTTTCTTCATGGAGAATACGAGCATCGGTTCTGTCATTTGTAATCCAGTTCTTTCCGGAATAGATGCCCCATGCGAGGTCGAACTTTTTCTCAGTCATAAATTCGATAACAGTAGAAGCCGTTTCTCTGCTCATACCTTCATTGGAAAGAATCCGGCCGTTCATATCCTCAATCCATGCACCTCCGCATGCCACGATCGGACATTGGAAATGATGTTTCTTTAAAATTGGATAAATGCAGGAAGCACTTCGGGAAGAAATGATAACAAAAGGAATATTTTTATTCTGAAGAGAAGCAATTGCTTCAATGGTAGCAGTAGATACGATATGTTCCGATGTTAACAGTGTTCCATCAATGTCACTAAAAACAGCTTTATATGTTCTCATATGGGGTGTCTCCTTTAATAAAATTAGTCATGTCTCTTTGACGAGACTAGAATATCATTAAAAAAAACATAAGTAAACGTTTGAATGTGTTTTATTTACTTAAAAATGAAACAAAAAATGTTTGATAAAACATTCTGGTGGAGATATAATAAAAAAGATATTTAAACAGCAATATTAAATCGATAGAGTGATATTAAATTAATGCAAAGAATGATGCTTTAACAAAATACATAATTTCGGAAATGATGTTTATGCAACAAAGAGAAAAGTATAAGACTATAAATGGGGAAAGTATCTAATTGATGATTCGAAAGGAATAAATGACAGATGGAATATAAAAAAGAATTATCCGGAGTAAAGAGAAGAGAACAGGTTATCAATGAACTTCGGGAACATGGAGAAGTTACCGTAAAAATCTTATCTGAACAATTTGGTGTATCCGAAATGACAATCCGAAGAGATTTGCATTTGTTAGAAGAACAGGGATATGCGACCATCCATTATGGTGGGGCGGCACTTTTAGATAGACAAAATATAGGCTGTCAGAGCTTTTCTTTGAGAAAGGGTAAAGAATCAGAAAATAAAAGAAAAATCGCAAGAAAAGCGGCATCCTTTATAAAAGAAGGAGATGTACTTTTTATGGACACCAGTACAACTGTACTTGAGATTCTTACTTATATGCCAGCATTTCGAGTAAAAATCATTACTAATTCGGTACCTGTAATGGAAGCTGTCTACCGAGATGAAAACATTGATCTCTACATGGCACCAGGTTTGTATCGTTCTGCAGGAGGACCATTTGATTATGCAACTGCAGAATATTTGTCCCGTTTTCATTATAATAAAGCTTTTTTTGGCTCAACCAGCTATGACCCGGTATTTGGTACATCTGCAGCAGAAGAAAATGAAGCAGCCGTAAAAAAATGCGTACTTGGGAATTCAGACGAGAATTATCTTTTAATTGATCATTCGAAAATGGGAAAAAGGAGTTTTGTAAAGTATGCTGATACAGTAGATTATACAGGCATTTTATCCGATGAAGAATTAGACATTGATTGGAGAACAAAAATCACTCGAAATGGAGGAAAATTAATATTGTGTTAAATAGCAATTTGATTCCGTCATGTTACGGTGATATAATACAATTATAAAGGAGGAGTTTAAATGGGTAAAAAAGTATTGATCATTACAGGAAGTCCAAGACAAAAAGGTAATACAAACGCTTTAGCAACTGCATTTGCAAGCGGAGCTGTGGCAGCAGGAAATGAAGTACAGGTTTTTAATGCTGCTACTGCAAATTTACATGGCTGTTCCGGAGATAAAAGCTGTGAACAGAGAGGTTATTGCGGTCAGAAAGATGATGGGGTACGAATGAATGAACTCATGCGTCAGGCAGATGTTCTTGTCCTGGTATCTCCGGTCTACTGGAGTGGATTTACATCACAGATTAAGAGAGCAATTGACCGTTTTTACCAGTTCAGTTTTCCTAAAGGCAGAGAAACGTTACATATCAAAGATTTATATCTGATTGCGGCATCTGCTGATCCGGATCTCGCAATGTTTAACGAAGTTGTTCATGCATATGAACAGCTTTGTGACTTACTGCATTTTGATAAAGGAGGAACTCTCCTTTGTCCGGGTCTTGCCGGGGAAGATGATATGGAATCCCATAAAGAATTCTTAGAAAATGCAATAAAAATGGGATTTACTATTTAGTTCATTAGAAACGGACGAAAAATAAAAAAAGAAAGTAGGGTAAATGTGCCAGTAGTCGCTGCGTATGAAATGCTCGCTTATAAGCTTGCATTCCATACTTGCTCCGAGGTCACATTTAACCCTACTTTCTTTTTTTATTTTTCTGTCTGCTGGCTCCAGTAGAAATGGAAACTAAATAGCAAGAGAGAGAGAAGGGGGAGAAGACGGAAGAGATTGGCGTTCTCCCCCCCTCTTCCTTCCCACACTATTTAGTTCTCATCTTCAATTTAGCAACAGACGAGAACCGCAGAAATAAAAGAATCCTTATTTGAAGAATTGATGAAAAAACAGAAAAATAAAAAAGTATATAGTAGCAG
>NZ_CAKRCF010000089.1 GCF_934307085.1 uncultured Anaerobutyricum sp. | reverse complement strand
AGAACCGCAGAAATAAAAGAATCCTTATTTGAAGAATTGATGAAAAAACAGAAAAATAAAAAAGTATATAGTAGCAGATGTGACCTCGGAGCGAGTAAAGAATGTAAGCTACTAAGCGAACATTCTTCACACAGCGACTACTGGCACAGATGCTACTATATACTTTTTTATTTTTCGTCCGTTTTCTTTAATAAATAAGGATTCTTTTATTTCCGCGGTTCGTCCGTTCTTTAATGGATTAAATAGTAATTACTTTTTTGATTGCATCATAAAGTTCATCATATGTTTCATAAGCAGGAATTTCTGGATATTCTGCTTTAATGGCATCGGTACTCTTAAATAGGAATCCTGCCTTGCTTGCCTGAATCATACCGAGATCATTGTGACTGTCTCCGCTGGCAATCGTATCGTAACCAATGGACTGAAGAGCTTTAACAGTGGTATACTTGGATTTTTCACAACGCATTTTGAAATCGACGATTTCTCCGTTATCTGCTACAACAAGAGAGTTGCAAAAGATAGTAGGATAACCGAGCTTCTTCATGAGTGGCCCTGCAAACTGGGAGAAAGTATCGCTGAGAATAATAACCTGTGTCAACTCTTTTAATTTATCTAAGAATTCTTTTGCTCCCGGAATTGGGTCGATTTTTGCTATCGTTTCCTGAATTTCTTTTAAACCGAGACCATGTTCTTTTAAAATATTAAGACGATACTTCATTAATTTATCATAATCTGGTTCGTCTCGTGTTGTTCTTTTTAATTCAGGGATTCCGGTTTCTTCTGCAAATGCAATCCAGATTTCTGGTACTAATACACCTTCTAAGTCTAAACAAACGATTTCCATGTTGCCTCCATTTCTGATACGGTATTGATGTTGTTAAAACAGTGGAAATAATACCGTGTCTTATCTTTCTAGTAATGTCCAGATACCATTATAGTAGGAAATCCAAAAATTCGCCATAAAAATTTTTATTTTTTTATTTTTATGGGGATGCCTATAAGATGATTTCTAATATCGAATATAGCAAAGGAATGAACAAAAAAGAAGAGAATGCTTTCCTGTACTTTTAAGCATCAAAATCTGTCTGATATACTCCTTTTGGGGTTCGGATTGTTAAGAGTCCAAGATTAAATCCATCATCCTGAATAGTAATGTGATATTCAAAAATGACATCTTCCTCAAATTTTGATAATAGTAGATAAGTTCCGTTTTCTTTGTCTTCAATCTGGTCACAGATATCGTTATATACGTCTCTTCCGGAAATTTCTTTTGGGTATCCGGATTCCTTTATTTTTTCTTCGATTACTCTGTAAAATTTATTCATCTTCGTCTCACTTTCTATATATTTTTTGAAATATTATAGCATAAAAGAAATGAAAAAAGATATGGTTATTTACGAAATAGATATGGTTTGAAATATTATAGAAAATGAGGTATTATTAGAAAATATAAAAAACAGATAGGATAGGAGGGCAGGATATGTGGTTTCTGTTTGCATTATTATCGGCAATCTTTGCTGCCTTAACGTCTATTTTGGCGAAAGTGGGAATTGCCGGAGTTAATTCTAATCTGGCGACGGCAATCAGAACAGTTGTTGTTGTTATTATGGCTTGGGGAATGGTTTTCCTGACAAATGCACAAAGTGGTCTTTCCGGCATCAGCAAAAAAAGCTGGTTGTTTTTGATTTTATCGGGGCTGGCGACAGGTGCTTCCTGGTTATGCTATTATAAGGCATTACAGATTGGCGATGCTTCGAAGGTTGTTCCAATTGATAAATTGAGTGTGGTCATTACGTTAATATTGGCATTTGTATTTTTACATGAAACATTTACGACAAAATCATTAATCGGGTGTATTTTAATTGGAGCAGGAACACTCGTAATGGTTTTGTGATTTTGTAATGTACTACAAGGATGTTGGTGAATTTTTTACAGCAATTCTTGAATAAATAACTAGGATGGATTAACAATGAGAGAGTATATTATTAATATCTATATAATTGTGATGATTATGATCGCAATTATGGATGTCGTTTTATGCATAAAATCTATAAATAAAAATAATATTATCGGAAGGTTACTGGGATTAGTCTGTATTTGGGCAACGGTTATAGATATCAGTTATTTATTTAGTATTTTGAGTGACACATATATGTATGTATCGATTGCATCGAGTATCTATTTTATCGGCATTGATGGAGTGTTGATTAGCTTGTTGCTTTTTACAATATATTTTACAAAGAATGGGATTTCCGCATATGAAAAAATCGTTGTAAAAATATGCGGTGTGTACGGATTATTTGAGATGGTACTTTTTGCAATTAATCCATTTTTTCATATTTGTATCGATTACATAAAAAGAGATACGGAAATTGCCCAATATAGTTATCAGATGAAATTTTTTTATCAGATGCATCTTGCCTTTTCCTATGGCTTACTTGCGATTGTTTTTTTCCTTTTGATAAAAAAAGCTTGTTCTGTACCAAAGGAGTATTGTTTTCAGTATACCTCAGTTATTGCTGGATTACTTATTATTGTCGGAATAAATGCTATTTTTTTATATGTACCGGGCAATAGTATATTTGCATTTTTAGATTGTTCTATCTGCTGTTATAGCCTTATTTCATTTTTGCTGTACTGGTGTTGTTTTGATTATTCTACACATGGAATGTTAAATAAATTGAAAACAAGTATTTTTGACAATATAGGTCAGGGTATTGTTCTGTTTGATTATGAAGATAATCTCATTTTACATAATAAAAAAGCAGGAACACTATTAGGTATAGAGAAATTAGAAAAATGTGAAAATTTAGAGAATTTTATGAAAACCTATGATTTGCCGGTTGGCATTAGTAAAGAGAATGACAGTTTATCCATTCAATGTCTTATTGATACAGATAAAGAGAAAAATACGTTAAGATGTGATGTGAAAATACTGAAAAATGATAAGGATTGTACACTTGGACAATTATTTGTTTTCTCAGATATTACGGTAGAGACCGATCCCTTGACAGGATTTCAAAAATGGGAGAATTTTTTGTCACTTACGCATGAACCAGAAGAACATTTTGCATTTCCTGTAGGCATTGCGGTGTGTGATATTAATAGCTTATCTCTTGTGAATAGTACAATGGGGAGTGCGGAAGGCAATCGGAAGATTCGAGAACTGTCTGAAAGTATGAGGCAGATATTTCCTTCAGGCACTTATTTTGTACGGGGGACAGATGCAGTGCTGATTGCTTTGTGCAGTTATAGCGGTGAAAAAGAAATGGAAAGCTATCTCTCAAAGATCAGTGAGACATTTAGCGGAAGTATGCAGTATGGCATCGGTATCGTTACAGGCAAGGATAAAAATATTGAAGATGTGATACGATCTGCAGTTGTGGCAATGAGAACGAAAAAACTGGTTGATAAAGATTCTATCCACTCAGATATGATTTCTTCATTGATAAAAGCGCTTGAGGAATGTGATCTGGATACAGAACATCATGTGAAACGTACACAAAGAATGGGAACGGAGCTTGGAAAGAGGATAGGACTCTCAGATATGCAGCAGAGCAGATTATCTTTACTTTGTCTGCTTCATGATATCGGAAAGATTAGTATCCCAAGAGAAATTTTACATAAATCCGGAAAACTGACAGAAGATGAATGGAAAATTATGAAGTCTCACGTAGAAGCAGGATATAAAATTGCAAACAGCAATTCTGAGCTTAAACAGGTTGCAAGAGAGATACGATACCATCATGAAAGATGGGATGGAAAAGGCTATCCAGATGGACTGAGCAAAGAAAGCATTCCAATTTTGTCAAGGGTAATCGCAGTTGTGGATTCATTCGATGCGATGGTAAATGACCGCCCCTACAGAAAGGCTATGCCTGTTACAAAGGCTCTTGAGGAACTGAAAAGATGTGCGGGAACGCAGTTTGATCCAGACATTACTTCAGAGTTTATCCGCTTACAGCAAGAATACTCTGACCTCTAAGGTGGGAGATGAATTGCGTCTGCTACCTACTTGATAGAGCATCCTAATTATAAGATAGTACCTTTAGTCAAATAATAAAAAGTTAAGATACAACAAATTGAGATAATAACGTACATTTAGTATTCTTACTATACTATCATCTTGTGCTTGTGTTCAAGTATCGCAGGTGGGTTTTCGCGGAAAAGGAAGTGGCATGGTGGCAAACAGAGTATATTTATAAGGAATACTGTAGAACAGCCGGGTTGTTTCGCAGGAATCGGTCGGCTATCCTTCATATATAATTCAAAGA
>NZ_CAKRCF010000088.1 GCF_934307085.1 uncultured Anaerobutyricum sp. | reverse complement strand
CGACAGACCGTTCTGGTACTGCTCCATAGCCTCGGTGAGCTGTTTCAGCTGTGCTGCCGCCGAAGTATCTGCGGGAATCGCCTGTACGGTCTGCATAACAGAGAGAAGCTGCTGCTTCATCTTCTGATAATGGGGATCTTTCGCAAGCACCTGTGCCGGTACTGCACCGGGAATCAGGCTTGCCAGATCAAGACGACCGAACAGTACTTCTTCGTCCGTCTGCTTAGAAAGCAGGCGTTCAAACTGTCTTGTACCGGTAATGCGCTTGCGAAACTCATTGATTGCAAAGCTCTTGGCCTGACCGGGATCACCCAGAATAAACAGGTTGCTGCCCGACAGGAGCGCCATTGCAATCGCATGGATCAGTTCTGCACGCTCGGCAATTTCGCCGTTCAGTTCTGATATAACTGCCAACATTTTATCTCGTAACATAGTAGTCCTCTCTCCTTGTCTGGTCATGCGGCGCCATTATTCTTGGATGCACGGCGCACCTCATAAATCTGCGGGCAATACTGCAAAACTTCATCCAGCGACAGTTCGCTGACATGATACATTTTGCCAACAACCTGCTGCAATTTTCTTTCGACGAACACATAAGCATCCGCTTCATTCATAAAGAGCAGCGCCTTTTCCAGTCCGCTCAACGTGACATTGTGTTCGTCATTCTCCAAGCTGTGACTGGAAACAAAGGCATAGCGGGAACGATACAGGAAGTACACTGCATATACGCCGGTATGTTCACTCATCACGCCGCCTCCTCTCCGGAAACGGACGGAATCACCTCATACAGCGTTACACCGCTCGGCAGCTCCGCATCCAGACTGAGCATCACCGGCTGGTGGATAATCCGGCAGCGCTGGCGCAGCAAAGCAGCACGCATACGGCTGTATGCAATGGTGGAGAAACAGTATTGCTGTAATTTCTCATCCTGCATATACCGCTGTGTTGCGAGGATCAGCCCCAAAGCCGCCTCACCATAAGCATCTGCTACTGCATCATTCGGCAATTGGCAGTCTTCAATTACGCAATAGATCAAATTATGATACTGAGCTACTAATGCGCGTTCTGATTCGATCAATGGTCGATTTAAGGTATCTGCTGTCATTATTCATGCCGCCTTTCTGTTCATATATGATCTGTTTTTCTGATATACCCGATATACCATCAGCATATAGTTGAAGTCTCCATGGTTGCACATACAGCGCAAGCGGTAGTTGTTGATCTTGCCAAAGTATGCAAAATCGTATGTTGGACACCAGTAATCCGGCTGTTTGGCATCTGGATTCGCCGCACAAAAACGACGCATAGCTGCATCGTTGTGAAGTACCGTGCGAGTGAGGCGCTTGAAAAACGCATTTGCCTCGTTGATGCTCTGTTCGGTCAGAAAATAACTCTGAACCGGATACCAAAAGTTTTTTCGCTTGGGTGAAAACTGACCGACTGCACTGAGCAGACGGTTTTCCGGCTTGAACGAAGTCATTCGTTCCGCTACACCAATAGGGATCAGGATAGGTTTCTTCATCTTTTTCTCCTTTTACGCCGCTTTGCGCGTACGTTTGGTCTTGGGTTTCTCTTCGATTTTCGGCTGCCGAGTCGGCAGCAGCAAATGCAGCTCGTTGTCGGCTCGCAGCATCATGGCTCCGGTCTTGTCAAACTGGACTGCAATATCGTTGCCCTGCATGAGCGAGGCCGCTTCCTTTAGATAAATATAGTTGTAGCAAAAGCCGTCCTTGGGAAGTGGTGTTTTAACCACGCAGTCCATCTCAATCTGACCGCTGACTGTGCTGTTGGCATTAGAGATGAACTGTAACCGCATAGTGCGATTATCTACCGGCAGCAACAGCAGTTTGGCGTTGGTCGTACTGCCTGCACTAATTCGTTTGAGCGTATCCAGCAGTACACCACCATCAACCTGTACCTCATGAACCATATGAAAATGGTCTATCAGCGGCTGGATGTTCACATACTGTTCCTCGTTCAAACGCGCGCGCAGCACCATGCCGGGGCCGCAGAACACCGCATTACCGTTCGAAACACCGACTTTGAAATGCGGTATCCCATGAAATACATGCAATACAGTCTTCATGGCATCAACAGCTAGCAGCATATCCAGTTGAGCGGTCTGTGCAGTATCTTTCGATACCGTTGTCAACCGATAGCTGTCACAGCTCGCAGCCGACCACTGACCGTCATGTACCGTAACGCGAACACAGTTCAGCGCTCGCAGACCTTTGCTGGCATCTTTAGATGCAGAAAACAGGACTTTGGAGCTAATCTCACAAAATCCATCTGCCTCAGATAGAGATTCTGGTGTACATGGCTCTGGAACAGGATATTTCTTGGCGTCCATAAGGGCAAAGCTGTAGCCTGTCTTTGCATTGCGGACCGAAATCGTCGTATCATCGGTTTCTACGATGGTTACTTCGTCGCGGAACAGTTCCAGCATGGATTGCAGTACACTGCCGATCATCATAGCCTTGCCGCCGTGCTCAACATAACAGTTCAGCCGCGCTTGCAAGACACATTCGTTTCCCATTGCAGTAAACTGCACATGGTTGTGGTCCTTGTCTGCTTCCATTAGAACGCAGACTTTCTCTTTTGCAAGGATTTGACGTCCGATCACAAGACAACATCGCTTGATGATCGGCAGCATTTCCGAGCGGTTTGCGGTAAATCTCATAGATTTGGTTCCTCCTTTTTTATTTTGAGCATAGAAAAAGACCATATAATCCCGTTTGGGATTCATATGGTCTTAAATGCTCGTTTCAGGTTCAAAGAGTGTAGGTACGGCTCAGGGGCAGAATGGCACCTGGGCGAGGTACGTTGACAATGAATTACTTTGAATCTGATTATAGTCAGTATATTACAAAATCGCTAACATTGATAGTTGAGAAAAATTCTAACTTTATCTGTACTACTTAAAGAACTATACTACTTTAATGACAGCTTTTTATTTTAGTGAAATAAATTCACAAATTTGCACAACTTCACGATATGCAAATTGTATATCGTCATTATTGACAATTTGTACAAAAAAATATATTATATATTGTATGAAAGGAGGATTGACAATGTTTAAGTATGTGTTCCGACCCTCTGACAAATCATTAGTTGTGAATTTACCTGACACTTTAAAGTTTAATTTTATATTTCTTCAATCAATTGCCGAATTAATGTACCGCATCGCAAATACTCCTTGTGATACTATATATTTTCGTTGCGGCTCTGTAAAATTGTATGCCACATTATCTAAAGCATATCTATATAATATTTTCGAACAAATATCCAAACGAAAAAAAGTGTTTTGGTCACGCGTATTAAGATCCACTATTCTTACATCAGTCCATTCGCAACAAGGTGCAGACTTCACGCCTATTTCCGATTTTGGAGAAGCTGTTTTTTCGCAAGAGCTAAATCTTTATTATTTTACAGGTGATGTCAATATACAAGCACCAATTACCGAAATCAGCAAATTAATAGTTGAAAATAATCTTGCAATCAACCCTGCTGATATTAAAGAGTTTCTATCCACTACCATTGGTGAAATTTTCTCCAATTCCATTATACACAGTGATCAAGAACTAACCTATTTCATGTATGATATTGTTTATGAAAATCAAGTCTTTTGGTTATATGTCAATATAATAGATTATGGGAAAACCATTATTGAAAATGTGCAATCATTTTTATCGCGAACTCATCATACGATGATGAAAGGTTCGGATTGTCTTGAATGGGCCATCGCATATGGTAATACCACTCGTGATTGCTCGGGTGGATATGGATTGCCGACTCTTATTCAATACATTCAGAATGTTAATGGTGAATTATGCATTTTTTCAGGAAACACGTATTATCATCTCGAAAATAGAAAGACTATTATTCAAGAAACTCCAAACAGTTGTTTTTACGGTACTAGCGTAACCTTTAAAATTGAGCTTTTAAAAACATCAGATGCAATACAATATGTCGCTTCCGCGCATACTATTTCATCAGTCAGCCTTGAAAACATATAATTATTTAGGATGGTGAGTTCTTTATGACCACAACGATTAACATAATAGATTATGCTAATGGTGATACCGCAACTTCTTACGAAGATGGGCAGCGTTGCTTAAAAGCTATTTTGCAAGCAATTGATTCAGATATCGTAAGGCTAGATTTTATGGGGGTTAATTTTGTAATTACTGCTTTCCTAAATCCTATTATCGGTGATTTAATTCTTCTCAAAGGCCCCTCTATTATGCGAAAAATTGAGATTATAAATGCTAATACTTCCATCATCCAGAAAATTAAATTGGTGAAAGATGGATCTCTGCTCAAACGAGAGGATATAGATGAATAATGATTTTTTTAGATACTTGTGTGT
>NZ_CAKRCF010000087.1 GCF_934307085.1 uncultured Anaerobutyricum sp. | reverse complement strand
CCGTCACGCAGCAAGCGAGCTTGCCAAGAAAAATGGAGTGAAAGGGCGAGTATAAGACCGCATTGGCCGCAGCCGTCCGCAGGAGTTCGGATGCTCCTGCGGGTGGCTTTTCTTTGCAGAGGACATCTCACGTTCTGATGAGATTATCTTGCGAACATCGTCGTTTTGTGCTATAATACAATCAGTTTAAATTTGGAACGGAGAATTGCAATGCCTATTTCCTACGATAAGCTCTGGAAGCTGTTGATCGATAAGAAAATGAACCGGACAGATTTGAAAGACGCATCCGGTATCAGCTTCAATGTGCTTGCCAAGATGGGAAAAAACGAAGCTATATCAATGGAGAGTTTGTATAAGATTTGCGCTGCATTAGATTGCGGCATTGGCGACATAGTGGAGTTTATAAATGATGAAAATGATTGACCATGTTTGTGCGGCTACGGTCGAGTACATTGACCACATGCCAAAGTCCAAAAGAAAGAAATATGGGCAGTTTTTCACAAGCAAAGAAACTGCCGTTTTTATGGCAGGGCTTTTTTCGATTCCTGAAGGTCACACTTCTCTCAGCATCCTCGATCCGGGTGCTGGCTCAGGAATTCTTTCGGTTGCACTCCTTGAACGACTGGAGTCAAATACTGAGATTGACACCATAGAGTTGGTCTGCTATGAAAATGATTCCAACATTGTGGACTTGTTGCGTTCAAATTTGGAGTGGGCGTGCAGCCATACAACGAAAAAAATATCTTTTAGAATTGTAACTGATAACTATATCCTTAGTCAAATGCTTGATTACAATAGCATGCTGGGTGCAAATCCGGATGCAGATAAGTTCGATATGGTTATTGGCAATCCGCCTTATATGAAAATTGCAAAAGATGCGCCAGAAGCCACCGCAATGCCAGATGTATGTTATGGTGCGCCTAACCTATACTTTTTGTTTGCGGCTATGAGCATGTTCAATCTCAAGGAGGACGGAGAGATGGTGTATATCATCCCTCGCTCATGGACATCCGGTGCGTACTTTAAGCAATTCCGCAAACGTTTCTTTGAGAAAGGTGCATTAGAGCATATTCATCTATTTATCAGCAGGGATAAAGTATTTGAGAAAGAAAGTGTTTTACAAGAAACTATCATCATTAAAGCAAAAAGGACGCAGAGCAAGCCAAATACAATTACTATTACGACTACACAGAGTAATGCTGACTTCTCTAATCGAACTGTTTTTGAAGCTCCTTATTCGACGGTAGTAAATGGTGATGCGTCCTATGTCTATCTGGTGACGAACTCCGAGGAAGTCCAAACGCTGAATGAGCTGAACCGATGGGCAGATACGCTTCCTGACATTGGGTTAAAAATGAAAACAGGGCTAACGGTTGATTTCCGGAATCGTGAAGCATTGCGCGATTCAGCCGAAACCGATGCGGTTCCACTGTTTTATGCGCAGCACATTCAGGATGGAAAGGTAGTATTTCCTGCCGGGAAGGAACATGAGTACATCGTTACTGAACAACGCGGACTTCTACAGGAGAACACCAACTACTTGTTCGTGAAACGTTTCACCGCAAAAGAGGAGCACCGCCGCCTGCAATGTGGTGTGTACTTAGCCAGAAAGCATCCTGAATATGCGGAGATTAGCACACAGAATAAAATCAATTTTATCAGCGGACTCCGCGAGTTATCAGAGTGTGTTGTCTATGGACTCTATGTGCTATTCAATTCTACGTTGTATGACAGCTACTATCGCATCTTGAACGGATCTACACAGGTGAACTCCACCGAGATCAATTCCATGCCAGTTCCACCTATGAATACGATTGAAGCGATGGGAAAAGAATTGATCCGTGTTAGAGATATGTCGGAAGCAACTTGTGACAATATTTTGAGGAGCTATATATGAGTAAATTAGAGGAAGCAAAAGAAATTTTGAGTTCACTAAAAGTCCCAGCAAAACAGCAAAACGGTATGTGTTGCTGTGTATTGCTTGCAATGGCTAACCTAACAGAAGAACAGGCATGGGGTTCTGCCGCAAATAATTGGATTCGGATTCACGATGTCATTGCGTTCGCAAACAGCAATTACGGAACAACCTATGCAGAGAATAGTCGTGAAACCTTCCGCAAACAAGCCATGCACCATTTCAGAAATGCGGCGTTCATTGAGGATAACGGAAAGGCAACCAACAGCCCCAACTATCGGTATCGCTTAACGGATGAGATGCTTCACTTGATTCAGAGCTTCGGTACTGCAGACTGGGAGAGAAGTTTGGCGCGTTTTATGGAAAATCACGACTCACTTGTTGATCTCTATGCCTCTAAACGAGCAATGAGAAAAATGCCTGTAAAAATCAATGGTGAAGACTTCACATTCTCTCCGGGCAAGCATAACCAACTGCAAAAAGCAATTATCGAGGAATTTGCACCCCGTTTCGCGCCCAACTCCGAGTGCTTGTATGTCGGTGATACCACAGAGAAAGACTTGGTTAAAAATGTGGACAAGCTCCGTGCTTTGGGCTTTGAAATAACATTGCACGACAAGATGCCTGACGTTGTCCTCTACTCTGAAGACAAGGATTGGCTGTACTTTGTCGAGTCGGTTACATCCGTTGGACCAATGGAACCTAAGCGTATCAAAGAAATTGAGGAAATGACGACTGGCGTTACATCTGGGAAGATATATGTTACGGCATTTCTGGACTTTAAGACATTCAAGCAGTTCTCAGAATCTCTTGCATGGGAAACAGAGGTCTGGATTGCCGATATGCCAGATCACATGATCCATTTGAACGGAGATAAGTTTTTAGGGCCAAGAAAATAAAGAAGAGGAAGATGTAAAGAGATGAGCCTAAAAGAAGAAATTGCAGAAAAAAGAAAAGAAATGATTGTCGATTCGTATCCAATGTCTATTGGTGAGATAATGAATCTCTACAAGGATGGCGAACTTGATGTTCATCCTGAATTCCAAAGGTTCTATCGATGGGATGAGGAACAAAAAACGAAACTCATTGAATCTATTCTATTGGGGATTCCTATTCCTCCTATTTTTGTCGCCCAAAAGACAAATGGTACGTGGGACGTAATTGATGGTCAGCAAAGGCTTTCAACTGTTCTACAATTTTTACATGTTCTAAAAAAGGATGATGGGACACAATATGAGCCATTGGTCCTACGAGCGACTAAGTTTTTGCCTTCTCTAGGAGGAGTATGCTGGAACAATGAAACTCTATTTTTACCCGAACAAAAGATAACTTTCAAACGGGAAAAATTGAGCTTTACTATCATAAAGGAAACAACGGAAAATGATACGTCAAAATATGAAATGTTTCAGCGCCTAAATACTGGTGGTACGCATTTATCTGCACAAGAAATCAGAAATTGTTTGATGATTATGATCAATAAGCCACTTTACGAATTGATGAATCAACTGCATGATGACACTGATTTCAAAGCGTGCGTTCCAATGACTGATACACGAACAGAAGAACGCTATGACTTAGAGTTGGTAGTAAGATATCTTCTTTATGTTAGCTTTTCCGACGCGTTCATGGAAGAAATAGACAAATCTAGAAGCATGGACGTATTTTTAACTGAGGAACTTGAAAGCTATGCTCAAAGCAACAATTCCGCCCTGATTCAAGAAAGCAAAGAAAAGTTTTCTCGTATTTTCGCTCTGTTAAATAGTCTTTTAGGAGAGAATGCATTCAAAAAATATCAGGATGAAAAGTTTAAAGGGCAAGTTATGCTTGCTGGGTTTGAGTCAATTATTCCAGGGCTTTTTTTAAATCTTAATTATTGGGAAGCAAATAAGGAAGAATTAGTTGAGCGAGTTAAGCAAATCTATGTTCAGGAAGAATATATTAATGCAACGCGCAGAGGAACTCGTGCTTTAGATCGTATGATACAACTCATTAAATTCAGCAGAGTGTGGTTTGCACATGAAGATTAAGAGTCTCGAAAAGCTCCAAGACTTACTGGATAAAGATATGGCATGGCGAAAAAAAGAATTAATAGATATCAAATTGCTTGTTCATTCAACTAAAAATCCCACGCTCTGTAGAGCTGGAATTGCGCTGCTGTCAGCTCATTTTGAGGGATTCATCAAACAAGCAGCAAATTATTATGTGGTGTATGTAGCTTCACAAAACATCAAACTTTCCCAACTGCGTACAAATTTTGCAGCAATTCATTCAGGCAAGATTTTTGATCGTTGTGCTACATCAGATAAAATTACCGTATATCAAAAAGTAATTGATGATTTTCTCTCAAACTATACCACCTTAAATTTTAAAGTTAGCTACTCTCCAGAGCGTCCTATAATTAAGACAGAATCAAATCCGTCATCTATTGTTGTTAGAAATATTTTTGATAGCATAGGTTTGGAC
>NZ_CAKRCF010000086.1 GCF_934307085.1 uncultured Anaerobutyricum sp. | reverse complement strand
CCATCTGCTCTGTAGTCGCTGGGTTTAAGATGCTCGTCCGCATCTTAAACCCGCTCTGAAGCCGCATCTGGGATATAGTGTTTTTTCTTTAGTCCATCAAATCAGGATTGTAAAAGATTTTTTGCATTTTCAGAAAGGATTTGTTCCAGTTCTTTTTTTGTAAATTCCATATGCGAGATTCTCTTCACATAATCCTGTTGACTCTCCCATGGGGAGTCAGTGCCAAAAAGAATTTTATCGGTGCCATGCTTTCTCGCAAGACGGACAAAGTCTTTCGGATGAAGGTTATAGGAAAGATACGGAGCTTTTGGAGAGTCTGGGAGTGGCGTTACCGGACCGTAAGAAAAAGCTGTGTCAAAATAGACAGGTGCTCCGGTAAGGTCACGTTCAACTTCTTTCCAGCAGCCCCAGTTACCCATGTGGGCAAGAACGAATTTTTCTGGTGCAACTTCTTTTAACAGTTTTAAAATATGGGCCACGGAAGAATAGTTATGGTCGTAAATACCAATATCAATGCCGGCATGGACTAAAGTAATAAGACCTAAAGAAGAAGCCTCATCAATGATACGCATCATGCGGATATCATCAAGATCCACGTTCTGGTATGCTGGATGTAACTTAATGCCGGGAATACCAGCCTGTTTTAAACGAAGAAGTTCTTCTTTATAATTTGTGTAATCTGGATGTATACCTCCAAAAGTGATAATCTTCATGTCAAGAAGGTGTTCCTGTATCTGTATCAGAGAGGAATTTACTTTTTCTACTTGTTCTGGTTTTGTCATGACAGGAAGATTTACAGAATAATCAACATCGGCCTCTTTCATGGAAGAAAAGAGACCGATCACAGAACCATCTGTATATGGAGGAATGCAGCCAATGTGTGCAAGATGATTCACAATTTTTTCCGAGGATTTATCTGGAAAAGTGTGAGTATGAAAATCTATAATCATGTCTGCCTCCAATGACAGTATAATATTTCTGAAATTAATGTAATATCTAAGTTTATAACAGTGATTTTATTATATAGTATGAAGCTATATAGAATTCAGTCCATTTAGAATGAATTCTGCAAAATATAGATTTGTGCAGATTTAAATGTTTATAAACTTATTTATAAGATTTTGCGAGTTTCTCAAATGCAGCAAGAGAACGCTCTACCTGTTCAGTAGGAACACAGTAGGAGATTCTTGCATGTCCCGGGCATCCAAATCCGGTTCCTGGTACAATTAAAAGGTTATGATCTAACTTTGCTTTTTCACAAAAAGCAATATCATCATCAATTAAAGTACGAGGAAACATATAGAAAGTTCCACCTGGTTCTACAACATGGTATCCCATATCACGAAGTCCTTTTGTAAGGATATTTTTATTTGTTTCATAAACGGAAATATCAGAAGTTTCGCTGGCACAAAGAGCACAGACTCTCTGGAATAAACCAGGTGCATTTACATAGCCAAGAGAACGTCCGGCACCTGCGATTGCAGCGTAAACAAGTTCATGTTCGTCCACTTCATCTGGTACGACAACATATCCCATACGCTCACCAGGAAGGGATAAAGATTTAGACCAAGAATAGCATACTAAAGTGTTTTTGTAGTATTTTGGAAGGTAAGGAACAACAGTACCTTCAAATGCAATTTCACGATATGGCTCATCAGCAATTAAATAGATTGGATGATGATATTCAGCAGATTTTGCTTCAAGAATTTCAGCGAGTTTCTTTACAGTTTCTTCAGAGTAAACTGCACCAGATGGATTATTAGGAGAGTTTACAAGAACCCCTTTTGTATGTTCATTGATTGCTTCTTCAAACGCTTTAAAATCAATCTGGAACGCCTCGATATCTGCAGGAATAAGCTTCATAGAAGCTCCTGCAGCTTCAATAAATACTTTATATTCTGGAAAATATGGTGCAAATACGATAAATTCATCTCCAGGACAGGTAAGACCGTTTAAGCAGCAGCACAATGCAGCGGCGGCACCAACAGTCATGTACAGATTATCTGCATTAAAAGATGTCTGGAAGCGGGAGTTAATAGAATCGGCAATCATCTTGCGGACACCGGCATCTCCCTGAGCACTTGTATAACCATGAAGAACAACAGAATCCATCTCGTTAAGCAGCTTTATAGCAGTTTCATTGACACAATCAGGAGCAGGAACACTTGGATTTCCGATGGAGAAATCAAAAACATTCTCTGGACCAACTTCGGCAGCACGCTGTTTTCCGTATTCAAATAGTTCACGGATAACAGAACGCTGGGTGCCGAGAGCAACCATTTTTTCATTTAACATAGCTTTATCCTCGTTTCTTTCGTGTACTGCAAAGTCATTTTCTTAAAGCATTTTTAGCATGCCCTGCTGGACTTTGTGTGTACAGCTTATTATTATCAAATATAATGATAGTGCAAAAAAGGAAATCTGTCAACGAAGCGTTACGGAGAAAATATCACAGTTTTTAAAAGGAAAATAGTAGTATATATAAATCAGTCCTGAAAAGCAGAAGAATTCTTTCAAGATGGCAATTAACATTAAGGTGGAGTCATAAATTATAGTGAAATGGAAACAACTTTATAAAGATATTTCATATTTTTGAGGGCTGTGTAGTAAGCAGTTAACATTGACTTTTTCCAGAAAATATGATACTTTATCATAGTGCAATACTTTAATTGATAAAAGATAAAAAGTGATAAAGATTTAGATGTGTAGACATAAAGAAGGGATGTCTGCATTTACAACTATATAAGGTAGTTACTTATAATTTAAATGTTTAAAAATTTATTAGAAAAGGATGGTAGCGTTATGCCAGTTACAGATTTACTTGAGAGAAATCATAAGCTTTACGGAGAGGAAGTTGCTTTAGTAGAATTGAATCCTACAATGAAGGACACGAGAAAGACAACTTGGAAAGAATATGACCTTGTACAACAGACTTCTTCTGTACCGTATCGACGTGAGATTACATGGAGTGTATTTGATGAGAAGGCAAACCGTGTGGCGAATATGTTGTTAAGTCGCGGCGTACAAAAGGGTGACCGTGTGGCAATCTTAATGTTTAACTGTCTGGAATGGCTGCCAATTTATTTTGGTATTTTAAAAACAGGGGCAATTGCCGTACCGTTTAACTTCCGATTTGCTTCTGACGAGATTAAATATTGTGCAGATTTAGCTGAGGTACATGTGCTTTTCTTTGGTCCGGAATTTATCGGGCGTATCGAGGCAATTGAAGAGGAACTTAGTAAGGGCCGTCTTTTAATTTATGTAGGAGATGGGTGTCCGACATTTGCAGAAAGTTACCGTGAGCTCGTAGCAGACTGTTCCAGCCAGCCTCCGTTAGTCCGTTTAGAAGATGAAGATGACGCAGCGATTTATTTTTCTTCAGGAACGACAGGATTCCCAAAGGCAATCCTTCATAACCATGAGAGCCTGCTACAGGCAGCACAGATGGAGCAGAAACATCATCTGACAAACAGAGACGATGTATTTTTATGTATTCCACCGTTGTATCACACCGGAGCAAAGTTCCACTGGATGGGAAGTCTTTGTGCAGGAAGTAAGGCAGTATTATTAAAAGGGACCACACCAGAGATTATCCTTGATGCCGTATCTAAGGAACATTGTACAATCGTCTGGCTCTTAGTTCCGTGGGCACAGGATATTTTAGACAGTCTTGACAGAGGCGATTTAAAGCTTGAGAATTACGAACTTTCCCAATGGAGACTGATGCATATCGGCGCACAACCAGTGCCGCCATCACTGATTAAACACTGGAAAGAATATTTTCCGAATCATTTATACGATACAAACTATGGATTATCAGAGTCTACAGGTCCAGGATGTGTACATCTTGGTATTGAAAATATTAATAAAGTTGGAGCAATTGGTATTCCAGGATATCGTTGGTCTTGTAAGATTGTAGATGAAGAGGGTAAAGCACTCCCACAGGGAGAAGTCGGAGAACTTTGTGTGCAGGGACCAGGAATGATGACTTGTTATTATAATGACCCGAAAGCAACTGCGGAAACCATCAAAGACGGCTGGCTCTTTACTGGAGATATGGCAATGCAGGATGAAGATGGATTCTATTTCCTCGTAGATCGTAAGAAAGATGTTATCGTAAGTGGAGGAGAAAATATTTATCCGGTTCAGATTGAAAATTTCTTAAGTGCCTTTGATAAAATAAAAGATGTCGCAGTAATCGGGCTTCCAGATAAACGACTTGGAGAGATTACAGGTGCAGTTATTTCCGTGAAAGATGGCATGGAATGTACAGAAGAGGAGATTGAAGAATATTGCATGAAGCTTCCACGTTATAAACGTCCAAAGAAGATTATTTTTGCAGATGTACCTAGAAATGCAACCGGAAAGATTGAGAAACCTGCACTCCGTAAAAAATATGGAGCAGAATATCTCGTAGCACAACAGAATAGAGCTTAGTTACTATTTCATTTATTTAGAGGAAACAGACGAAAAAAAGAAACCATGTCATATCCCATCTGCTCTGTAGTCGCTGTGTTTAAGATGCTCACCCGCATCTTAAACCCGCTCCGAAGCCGCATCTGGGATATGACATTGTTTCTTTTTTTCTGTGCTTTGGCTCCACGTGGAATGAATGAAATAGTCTTTGGGGAGATAAAGGGGGGAGAGGTCAGAAGGTCGTGGCTTATTATACACTCGAAAAATATTCGGTGCTGATGTCATCGAAAGAAGCTAAAGG
>NZ_CAKRCF010000085.1 GCF_934307085.1 uncultured Anaerobutyricum sp. | reverse complement strand
AAAAATGATGCTGCAAAGGGTAAAATTTTTACCGTAATCGGTCGTGAAATTGCAGTAGCAGTAAAGGAAGGCGGTCCAGATCCAGCTAATAACAGTAAGCTTCGTGATGTAATTGCGAAAGCAAAATCTAACAACATGCCTAACGATACTATTGAAAGAGGTATCAAGAAAGCTGCCGGAGATGCAAACTCCGTAAACTACGTACAGAATACATACGAAGGATACGGTCCTAATGGAATCGCTATCATTGTAGAAACATTAACAGATAATAAGAACCGTACAGCAGCTAACGTACGTTCCGCATTCTCCAAAGGACGTGGAAATATCGGTACATCTGGCTGTGTATCTTTCATGTTCCAGAAAAAAGGACAGATTATCGTGTCTAAAGAAGAATACGAGACAGACCCAGATGAATTCATGATGCTTGCATTAGATGCTGGAGCAGAAGACTTTGTAGAAGAAGATGACAGCTACGAGATCACTACAGACCCAGATGCATTTGGTGAAGTAAGAGAAGCCCTTGAAAAGGAAGGTGTACCAATGGCATCTGCAGAAGTAACAATGATTCCGGATAACTATGTAACATTAACAGATCCAGAAGATATTAAGAACTTAAACCGTACATTAGATTTACTTGATGAAGATGATGATGTACAGGCTGTATATCATAACTGGGAAGAGGAATAAGATTTCGATTTGTTGAGGCAAGGCGGCTGGTACTGCTGTAGAAGATTAATGATTGAATTGCCCGAAGAATTTAGAAAAGAGTCCTTAAAGAATATTCCATTTTGCACGATGGAACAAAATGGAATATTCTTTAGGGGCTCTTTTTTTCAGGGCCTTTGTGAAATTCAGCAAAAATTTTTTTTAAGTGACTGCTTAGCTTGTTGTACCAACAAATTGAAGCCGACAGTTAGAATTTAATATTGGAGAATTAGAGGAGAAGTTCAGATAATGTGATATTTTGTTTGCCCAATTTTCTGAAAATTAGAAACTGAACAAAATGAAAAAATATCTAAAAGTCGTTAAAAATATATCAAAAATATGTTGTAAATTCTATAGATCTTTAATATAATAGGAGTATATTGATAAGTTATTTATCAAAAAAGAGAGAAATAGAGGTATTTTATTTGAAAAAATGTTCACAATATCTAAATGTGAGCTGTATGAAAGGGGAGGCTTATGTTAGAGAAGGAATACTATGATAAAGCGGATACGATTATCAAGTCTCATGGGGCGATGGAGGCATCTCTGATTCCGATTATACAGGACATTCAGAGCGAGTATCGTTATTTGCCACCGGAATTGTTATCTTATGTTGCAGAGCAGATAGGGATTACAGAGGCAAAAGCATTTAGTGTAGCTACATTTTATGAGAATTTTTCTTTTGAACCAAAGGGCAAATATGTTATCAAAGTTTGTGACGGAACAGCCTGTCATGTTCGGAAATCCACAACGATTTTGGAGAGGATTTATAGTGAATTAGGTCTTTCAAGAGATAAGGTGACTACAGACGATATGCTGTTTACAGTGGAGACGGTATCTTGTCTTGGTGCCTGTGGTCTTGCACCGGTATTGACAGTCAATGATAAAGTGTATCCGTCAATGACACCGGATGATGCAGCACAGCTGCTTCAGAAGCTTCGAGAGGAGGAATAGGGGATGAGGATTCAGAACAGAGAAGAGTTAAACCAGATTCGAGATATAGCAGCAGCAAAAGTTTCTTCTACGAAGTGCCGGATTTTAATTTGTGCGGGAACAGGATGTCTTGCCGGTGGCTCTGGAGAAATTTATGAGAAAATGTGCGAGCTTACGAAAGATTGCAAGGACGTTGATGTGGAATTTGGAGCGGAGATTGCACATAGCAATGGAGATATACAGAAGAATAGTAATGGAGATAAAGCGGAAGCTGTGCCTGCAAACGAAATTCCTGTTGCTGTAAAGCGTAGTGGCTGTCACGGCTTTTGCGAGATGGGACCGTTGATGCGAATTGAGCCGCTTGGAATTCTCTATACGAAGGTAAAGCTTGAAGATTGTGAAGCAATTTTTGAAAGAACGATAAAGCATGGGGATATCATTCATCACCTTTTGTATAAACAGGATGGGATTGAGTATCCGAAGCAGGAAGAGATTCCATTTTATGAGAAGCAGACCCGCCTGGTTCTTAAAAATTGTGGGCATATTGATGCGGAGCATATAGAGGAATATATTGCTGTTGGCGGTTATCAGTCTTTTGCGAAAGTTTTATTTGAACAGACACCGAATGATGTCATTGAGATCATTTTAGAGTCAAATCTTCGTGGACGTGGCGGCGGGGGCTTCCAGACTGGTTATAAATGGAAACAGGTAGCAAGGCAGCCAGAAAAAACAAGATATATTGTGTGTAATGGTGATGAAGGTGACCCTGGTGCATTTATGGATCGAAGTATCATGGAAGGTGACCCTCATAAAATGATAGAGGGTATGCTTATTGCAGCCTATGCAGTAGGGGCACAGGAAGGGTACATTTATGTTCGTGCAGAATATCCGTTAGCTATCAGCCGTCTTCGCCTTGCCATTTCACAGGCAGAGGACAGAGGTCTCCTTGGAGAAAATATTCTTGGAACCGATTTTTCTTTCCATTTACATATTAACAGAGGAGCGGGAGCCTTTGTATGTGGAGAGGGAAGTGCTCTTACGGCATCTATTGAAGGAAAACGAGGAATGCCGAGAGTAAAACCACCAAGAACAGTAGAACAGGGTCTGTTTGCAAAACCGACAGTATTGAATAACGTAGAAACCTTTGCCAATGTTCCGATGATTATTGATAAAGGGGCAGAATGGTATCGTGGTATCGGCCCAGAAAACAGTCCAGGAACGAAAGCATTTGCTCTTACAGGAAGTGTAAAGAATACAGGACTTATCGAAGTGCCAATGGGAACTTCACTGCGAGAGGTTATTTATGATATTGGAGGTGGCATTAAAGGCGATGCGAAGTTTAAAGCCGTTCAGATTGGCGGACCATCCGGCGGTTGTCTTATCACACCTCATTTGGATGTCAGTCTTGATTTTGACTCTTTGAAGAAAATGGGAGCGATGATTGGTTCTGGTGGTCTTGTTGTCATGGATGATAGGACCTGTATGGTAGAAGTTGCCCGTTTCTTTATGAACTTTACCCAAAATGAAAGTTGTGGGAAATGTGTTCCTTGTCGTGAGGGAACGAAGCGGATGCTTGAGATTTTAGAACGGATTGTCGCAGGAAAGGGAACACTTGAGGATTTAGACCTTCTTGATGAACTGGCCTCCACAATTACCGATACCGCACTTTGCGGACTTGGAAAAAGTGCCGCCCTTCCGGTCATGAGTACGCTCCGACTGTTCCGCAAGGAATATGAGGAACACGTTGTAGATAAGAAATGTGCCGCGAAAAACTGTACGGCATTGCGTCGATTTGTTATCAGTCCAGAACGCTGTAAGGGCTGTTCAAAATGTGCGAGAAACTGTCCAGTCGGTGCCATCAGCGGACAGATTAAGAAACCGTATGTTATTGATGACAGCATTTGCATCAAATGTGGTGCCTGTGAGAGTGCCTGTGCATTCCACGCGATTCATATAGAAGCATAGGAGGGGAAAGCGATGAAATATATGACCATTAATAATCGAAAAGTTGCATTTGATGATGAAAAAAACGTGCTTTCCGTTATCAGAAAGGCGGGAATTAATCTGCCGACGTTCTGTTATCATTCAGAACTTTCCACCTATGGAGCCTGCCGTATGTGTGTAGTGGAAGATGATAGAGGAAAGATATTTGCATCCTGTTCCGAAGTGCCAAGAGATGGAATGGTAATTTACACGAATACACCAAAGTTACAGCATCATAGAAAAATGATTTTAGAATTAATGCTTTCTTCTCATTGCAGAGAATGCACGACATGTAAGAAAAATGGAGACTGTATTTTACAGAATCTTGCCAAGCAGCTTGGTGTCAGCTATATTCGTTTTGAAAATAATAAACCACAGATTCCGATTGATGAAAGTTCTGACTGCATTGTTATTGATAAAAATAAATGTATTCTCTGCGGAGACTGTGTAAGAACTTGTGAGGAAATCCAAGGACTTGGTATTTTAGATTTTGCTTACCGCGGCTCGAAAATGCAGGTTATGCCCGCATTTGATCGAAAAATGGCAGAGACAGCCTGCGTTGGTTGTGGGCAGTGTCGTGTTGTATGCCCTACAGGTGCGATTACAATTAAGCATAACATTCATCCAGTATGGGAAGCACTTGCAGATAAAAATACAAGAGTAGTTGTACAGATTGCTCCGGCAGTAAGAGTGGCAGTCGGCGATAAATTTGGCATTCCAAAAGGAGAAAACTCTCTTGGAAAGCTGGTAGCAGCTCTTAGAAGAATGGGATTTGATGAAATATATGACACCGACTTTGGTGCAGACCTTACTATCATGGAAGAATCGAAAGAATTTTTAGAAAGGGTGGCATCAGGGGAAAAACTTCCGTTATTTACCTCCTGTTGTCCGGCATGGGTAAAATTCTGTGAGCAAAAATATCCAGAGCTTCGTGCGAATATCTCAACCTGTCGTTCTCCGCAGCAGATGTTTGGAGCCGTATTAAAAGAAGAAGCACGAAATAATAAAAAAGATACAAGAAAAACAGTTGTGGTATCCATCATGCCGTGTACCGCCAAAAAGGTAGAAATCCTTCGTCCAGAACATAAAACAGACGGCGAGCAGGATGTAGACTTCGTACTAACAACAACCGAAATCATCCGAATGATTAAAGAAGCCGGAATCGACCTGGCACAGATGCCGTGGGAAGCAATGGATATGCCATTTGGTTTATCCTCTGGCGCAGGTGCTATTTTTGGTGTAACTGGCGGTGTAACAGAAGCTGTACTTCGTCGTCTCGTAGAAGACAGTGGTATGGAAGTCTTAAATGAAATCAAGTTCACAGGAATCCGTGGAACAAATGGCATAAAAGAAGCGATTATCCCATATGGGGACAGAAAGCTTAAAATTGCCGTAGTCAGTGGCTTGAAAAATGCTGATGAGCTCATTCAGAAAATAAAAAGAGGAGAATCACAATATGACTTTGTAGAAGTTATGGCGTGCCGCAGAGGATGTATGGCAGGTGGAGGTCAGCCAGTACCAATTGGAGCAAGAACGAAAGCTGCAAGATATGAAGGGATTTACCGTATTGATGATGCTTCACAGATTAAACGCCCAAATGATAATCCGATAGTGGGGGAACTTTACGAAGGGCTCCTTAAAGGAAAAGAACATAAGCTGCTTCATAACAATTCTGATTTGTGGTGATAAACAGACGAATAGACGCCGCCAGGAAAGAATATGTAGCTAGAGTGCCAGGAGTACTATTGAAAAGAGAGACGAAACAATATCCCATTTTGAGCTGTTGTGCTAAACGTTCCATTTTGCCCAGTAAAG
>NZ_CAKRCF010000084.1 GCF_934307085.1 uncultured Anaerobutyricum sp. | reverse complement strand
AGAAACTACTAAAGCTGCTGCCATCATCATTGCTACGACTTTTTTTCTCATTATAAGTACCCTCCTCGGTTTTTGTTTATAATGACAGTATATAGGATTCTTTGTAGGGAAACGATAGAATATTTTTTGATTCACATTAAAAATTCTATGATTTTATTAGCATTCCAAACAAAAAAATTTCTATGATTCAATTCATTAAATAGCAAAGCTGACAAAGCTTTAAAGCTCTAAAACTAACAAAACCCGGCAGAAAAATCTTTCTCTGCTGGGTTTTTGACTTCAGGAAAATTTGACAACAAATGTATAACTCTCCAGCTTTCAGTCCTCTTTCTCTCATGGTGTTAAAAACCTTTTTTCATCTTCACAGTCAGAAGTCTGAAGAATTTATACATAATATCTACGTCTTTTGTCGCTGCTCAAATACTGTATTTTGAAAAGTCCATTATAAATAAGTTTTCAATACCTCCAGCACTCCATTTTCGGCATATCCTGGAATGACTTCATCGGCGGCTTTTTTAGTTTCTTCCCTTGCTGTGTTTACCGCATAACCTTTTCCGGCAGACTGAATCATGGAAATGTCGTTTAAGTTATCTCCAAAGGCAATGGTTTCTTCTAGTGAAATTCCCAATTGGCTGCATATTTCTTCCAGTGCTGTCCCCTTTCCGACTTCTGGCATTACAATATCAACCCAATACTTTCCAGAAGTCAAGAATTCTAATTTTCCTTTCCATTTATCTTCCACAAGTTCTTTGCAAATATTCTCCGCACTTTGAGGATGATATAAAGTCATCATACTAAAATCTTCTTCTGGAACCTGATTCCAACCGCCTGTTCCGGTAACATTAAAATGATACTCATCTGCAAGTATCTTATACATTGAAGTCTCCTCAAAGGGGCAATACATTTCTGTTGCTGTATCAAGAACGCCTTCTACTCCTTTCAGTTTTGAAAATTGTCTCCACATCTCTCTTCCCCACTCCTGTGGAATGGACTTTATGATTCTTGACTTTCCGTGGTAAGTCAGTACATTTCCATTTTGGGACGCAACCCATATTTTATCTAAAACAGGGGCAAAAACCTTTTTTACACTACTCATATGTCTGCCTGATGCAACAACGAATATGATTCCTTTTTCAACTAACTTTTCAATCACTTCAAAATACTCTGGATTGATGTCCATTGTTCCATCTGGTATCAAAGTTCCATCTATATCTGTCATAATTAATTTTACCATTTTTCTTCCTCCCTATTATCTGGCCATTTTCTTTGACTCTGGTTTTATATAAATCATTGGACACTATTTTGTCTGGATATTCTATCAGTGCCTCATTACACAAAACATTTTAGAAAACCCGGAATTAATTGCCAAATATCTGATTTATGTTTATTGTCTTTCAATTCTTTTTTTTAAAGTCTCATTGAATAGTGTGAGTATATAGCATGATTGATATATTTACAAGCAGGTGCTATTATATTGATAATCAATCGCTTTTTGTGATTGTTATTGACGTTTATCAATCACATTTTCTGATTGCTTTTGTTTAATATAGATAAAAATATTGATAGAAAGGACATTTTACATGATACCAGACGAACGTAGAAAAGAGATTTTAGAATTACTTGATGAAAAGGGGTATGTTTCCGTAAAAGACCTGTCACAAAGATTATATGTAAGTTTACCTACTATCCGTCGTGACCTCACCTTATTAGAAAGAGAGGGTTATGTGCTAAGAACACATGGCGGTGCTTCCCTTAGTATATCTGACTCTTTTGTTGAACCTTTTGCCCTGCGTAAAAAAACAAATCTTGAAGCCAAAAAATATATTGGAAAAATTGCGGCTTCCCTCATCCATAATAATGATACTTTATTTATTACCTCAAGTAGTACCTGCCTGGAATTCGCCAGCCATATCAAACCAGACCTTCGTCTTAATATTCTGACAAATGGAATGCCCCTCGCTCATAAACTGTCGGAAAACAATAACGTTACTGTCGAATGTCCTGCCGGTATCTATAATTATTTTCATGAAGGAATCTATGGAAAAGAAGTAAAGGAACTAATCAGCAAACGTTACGCCCAATATTGTTTTACTTCCTGCAACGGAATTGACCTGATAAATGGCCTGACATTTTCAACAGACCTTGATATGACATTGATACGGGCCTGCCGGGACAATTGCGATCAGCTTATTGTGCTTGCGGACCATACGAAGTTTGGAATGACCTACTATTTTAAAACTCTCAGTATAAAGGAAATTGATATTATTATTACGGATCAGGAACCAGCGGAAAAATGGATCACTTACTGCGAAGAGAATTCTATCACTCTGATTTATTAAATTCCAGGTTGCCCCAGATATAGAGATGCTCCCAAAGAAAGAGGACAGCCAGCCGCTACACACATCCTTCATCGAATTTCTCAAATACATCAAAAAAGGCTTTATTATAAGATGACATTTTGTGACTTTATGCTGTGGAATTTTGACCATAGAAACTTCGCATTCGTTTCTGCGAAATTTCTGCTTTATTGGGCAAAATAAAACGTTTAGCACAACAGAACAAAATCAAACTTATAATAAAACCTTTTTAAGAAATCCGGCTACAACTTCCATAGCGGCGGCTGTCTAGCTCATTTAAATTGCTTCCTTTCCGCCCGTCTTTGCACGAATTACAAAAAGAATCGCAACCAACAGCACAATACAAACCGGAAGTGCCAGAAGTGAAAACTGCGTTAACCCTACAGCCTGCAACACACCAATCAGAAAATAACCGACCATGCAGATAGCCGCCACCAGTCCTACATATGGAAGCTGTGTTGCCACATGGTTGACATGCTCACAATGACCGCCAGCCGATGCCATAATGGTAGTATCGGAAATTGGAGAACAATGATCACCGCAGACAGCACCTGCCAGACAGGATGCGATCGAAATTGCCATCATCTGACCAGATGGGAATACACCAATTACAATTGGAATTAAAATACTGAAAGTTCCCCATGAGGTTCCAGTCGCAAATGCAAGAAATGCAGCTACTACAAAAATCACCATCGGAAGAAATCCCTGAAGTCCCTGCGCGAAGTGCTGTACCATATCGGCTACAAATACCTTTGCGCCAAGAAGATTTGTCACACCAGACAGCGTCCATGCCAGTGTCAGAATCATGATTGGTGCGATCATGGACTTAAATCCATCTGGAATACACTCTGTAAACTCACGGAAAGAAAGCACATCACGCATCATATAATAAACAAAAGTAAATGCGAGTGTCACGCTTCCACCGAGTACCAGACCTACCGATGCGCTCGAATTTGCGAATGCCTCCACAAAGGATGCTCCCGTAAAAAAGCCACCAGTATAAATCATGGCCACAATACAGCTTACAATCAATACGACTACTGGAAGTACCAGGTCAAGTACATGGGAGTTTTCCTTAATGATTTCTTCTTCATTGTCCTCATACGGTCTTCCTGGTGTTGTAAACAGATCACCGGCAATAGCGTTCATCTCATGACGCTTCATCGGTCCAAAATCCACACGCAAAACAGTAATTGTAAGCAGCATTACTAACGTGAGAATTGCATACAGATTGTATGGAATGGTCTGGATAAAGACCGCAAAACCATTAATTCCAGAATCGGCTGGAACAGAGGACGTAACTGCGGCTGCCCAAGAGCTGATTGGTGCAATGATACAAACCGGAGCTGCTGTCGCATCAATAATATAAGATAGCTTTGCTCTGGATACCTTGTGACGGTCTGTCACAGGACGCATAACACTTCCAACCGTCAGACAATTGAAATAATCATCGACAAAGATTAACACTCCAAGAATCATAACGCTAATCTGTGCCCCAATCCTTGTCTTGATGTGCTTAGATGCCCACTTTCCAAATGCAGCGGAACCTCCCGCTTTGTTTAACAGTGATACTAAGATGCCCAGCATGACAAGAAATACTAAAATTCCAACATTTCCAGAGTCAGACAGCTTGCTTACCATACCGCCATCCTCGTTAAATAGCATCGTATTTAACATCAATTCCAGATTGCCATTGGCATACAAAAGTGCTCCAGCCAGAATTCCGGCCAGAAGTGATGTGTATACCTCTTTTGTAAAAAGTGCCAGTCCAATTGCGATTACTGGCGGAAGCAATGATAGTACCGTTGCGTATACAGCACTTGTATACTCACCATCTGCGGATGGTTTGCCCGTCATCATATTAATCACAAGCACCACGACAAATACCGCAATCAGTCCAATCATTACGGCTTGTTTTCTTTTGACTTTCAATTATTAATCCCCTTTCTTTGTTTCTCAATTTCTTTGTAACTTTATGCAACTCAGCTAAGTTCTAAAGTATAATTTGTATTGTTGGGAAAAATACTTCTGCGATGTAGCCTACGGTAAGTCCTATATGCTCTTTCTCCAATTGCACAAAAACAGAGAAGCCCAGATGAACTTCTCTCTCGAAATCTTCTCTGCTATTCTTTTATCTCATCGTATTTCCCGAAATATAGTACATTGTAGCATGTTATCTTTAAGAATGCAATTATTCTTTGCGATTCTCTTTATATTATTTTGTATTTTTGACATACCATACGCATACTTCCTGCAAACATTCGACAAAGTACTCGCGAATGTTCCACAATATCGTAAGACATATCATGATTAAGCCAGTCAATAAGCTGTCCAAATAATTCACATTTTAAGTAACTTATGACAAACTCTAAGTCCTTTGAATCCACCCGCTCTGAATAATCCCTTGAACGAATATAAGTCCGGGTAACATGCTCACATATCTTCATAAGCTGCTTCTCATAAAATTCTCTGTTCGAAGAACCATAAATGTGGTAGATCATTCTTTTATTTGAATTAATCTCCTCCAAAGCCGCCGTGACCTTTTCCTCAAATGTAGATTCCTCCGGCAAAGTTTCTATAACCTTTGCTGTCATCTCCACAATAATCTCTTCTAATAAAGAAGGAATATCCTGAAAATGATAATAAAAAGAATTACGATTCACACCACAATCCTCTACAATATCCTTCACTGTAATCTGGGAAATTGGTCGTTCTGTTAAAAGTTTTATAAAAGAATTTTTAATTTCTCTTTTGGCAAAAGGGGGCATTCTGGCACTTCCTTCCTTAATTTATTACAACTTATTACCTTATATAATGTCACAATTATTACGCACTACATGCAACATAATATCATATCTTAGCTCTTTATTCCATCAAAAATCCTAAAAAATCCATAAATTTTTTCTTTCTATTTGTATAAAGTATACAGAGTTATGATTCTCATAGAGCGTTTTCATTCAGTCTTCTGTTAAGCAATCCTAACTGCTATGTAATAGTCTATTTGCCAAAGACTTTTGTCTGAAACCCCAGGTATCCTCATCTATTGTTGGTAATAGAATTTAAGCAGCCGCATCAGGGAAATTTTTTCCAGAGTACACAAAGACTATGAAAAAGGCACAAAAAAATTATTTCATTTTGTGACTTTGTGCTGTGGAATTTTGACCATAGAAACTTCGCATTCATTTCTGCGAAGTTTCTGCTTTATTGGGCAAAATGGAACATTTAGCACAACGGAGCAAAATGAAATAATTTTTTTGGGTACCTTTCTAAGTTCTTCTGGCAATCTGTCTACTCATTCTTCTCTGGCAGCATCTATTACCAGCTCACCAAATTACTATTTAATACTGAGATTCTTCTTTAATGATTGCGGCAAATTTCTCCACGCTCATTGCGCCAAGTTCTGGGCTGTCATT
>NZ_CAKRCF010000083.1 GCF_934307085.1 uncultured Anaerobutyricum sp. | reverse complement strand
ATTTTGACCATAGAAACCTCGCATTCGTTTCTGCGAAGTTTCTGCTTTACTGGGCAAAATGGAACGTTTAGCACAACGGAACAAAATGAGATAATTTTTTTAGTGCCTTTCTAAAATTTTCTGGCACTCTGGCTACATATTCTTTCCTAGCGGCGTCTATTTGTCTGTTACCAAACCGACAAATCAGAATTTCTCACGCCTTTTTTATAAATTTATTCCCACATTTTGGGCAGGTGATTTCAACTTTCCCTTTTCCCTTTGGAACACGAAGCTTCTGCTTACATACTGGGCATTTGAAGAAGCGAAATAATTTCGCTTCTGCTTTTTCTTCCCGTTTTTCAATAATATTCTCACAAAGTGGGCGGATAAAGTTCAAGAACTTCTCATTCTCCCTCTGTCTTTTTTCGTAGTTATGGGAAAACACTCTAAAAACACACCAGAGTAATGGCAGATAACTGATTAAGTTAAATTTGTTTACTGCCTGTGATGGACACAGACCTGTAACTAAATTTATAATAATACTCAGCACCAGTAGGCCACAGGATAATCCGTCAAAACCGTATATTTCATCAAAAAAACTTCCTAACCGTTTCATCCCCAATAAGTCTCCTTTTGTCTATTATTTACTCTCGTAATCTTAATCTTCTCACACAAGTAAAGCAAATAAGACTCCAAGAGTAGTCTATCTGATTTAATCCTTTTTACTCATTAAGACTCCGAAAATGCCTTATTATCTATCGAATCAGTGAAAAGAATCCGGCACTTAATGTCATCATGATGATCCCGGCCAGTAAGACTCCGCACATAGCTGCTAGTACACTTGACTTAAAGTCCATCTTTAAGAAACTTGCTGCTAATGTTCCTGTCCATGCTCCAGTTCCCGGAAGTGGAATTCCTACAAATAAAAGTAATGCTACAAAAAGTCCTCTTCCTGCGGTTGCCTGCAGCTTCTCTCCACCTTTTTCTCCCTTAGCGGTGCACCAGCGGCAGAACTTACCAATCACACTTGGCATATTGCTTCCAATTTCAAGTACCTTTCTTGCAAATAGATAAATAACTGGTACAGGAAGCATATTTCCTATGATTGCAACGATGTAAGAAGGAATCAGCGGAAGACCTACTGCCTGTGAGTAGGGAATTGCTGCTCGAAGTTCTGCAATCGGAACCATAGAAATTAAAAATACTGTTAAATAATGTTTAATCATCTTATCTTCCTTTTTTTATTTTTTAAATTTTGAATAATTTTACAAACTATAGCGCCATGCTTTATAAGCTGTAAGCCTGACAGATGTCTGTAATGTTTCGCTCCAAATAATACTACACATTATTCGCCCCGTCAATTACAGGACTTTACGAATTATGTCGGTATTTCCAGATATATTTTATGCACACAATACAATTCTTTACTATTACGACCTGTTTTGTTTCTTATAATATTTAAATAACATCGTAAAATGATAATAAGACTTTACTGACGCTTCCTATTTTTTAAGTAAAGATTGCTTCATCACCCGAATAAATTCTTTATTATTTTTCGTTCTCTTAAAGAAGTTAAGTATCTGCTCCATATTTTCTTCAGCACGGTTGCCGGACATTTCTCTGTGGAGGGCAAATACGATTTCCTGTTCTTCTTTGGATAAAAGTAAATCGTCTCTTCTTGTTCCTGAGCGCTGGATATTGATTGCCGGGAAGATTCTCTTTTCTGCAAGTTTACGGTCTAATACAAGCTCCATATTACCAGTTCCCTTAAATTCTTCAAATACAACATCGTCCATCTTGCTTCCTGTCTCAACCAGTGCTGTTGCAAGGATTGTAAGACTTCCGCCCTCACGCATATTTCTTGCTGCTCCGAAGAATTTCTTCGGCATATAAAGGGCTGCCGGGTCAAGACCACCGGAAAGTGTACGACCACTTGGTGGCACAAGCAGATTATATGCTCTTGCTAATCTGGTAATACTATCTAATAAAATGACAACATCCTGTTTATGTTCTACAAGTCGTTTTGCTCTCTCTAATACCATCTCAGATACTCTTTTGTGATGTTCTGGCAGCTCATCAAATGTAGAATAAATAACTTCTGCATTCGGTCCTTCAATAGATTCTCTGATATCTGTTACTTCTTCTGGACGTTCATCAATAAGAAGAACAATAACTTTCATATTCGGTCTTGTTGCCGTGATACTTCTTGCAATCTGTTTTAATAATGTAGTCTTTCCTGTCTTTGGCTGAGAAACAATCATTCCACGCTGTCCCTTTCCAATTGGGGAAAGGAGGTCAACCATACGCATGGAAAGCGGTGCATTCTCTGTTTCAAGGCTGATTCTCTCATTTGGAAAAATCGGCGTTAAATCTTCAAAGTTCTTTCTCTTGGCGGCATCAAATGGCTTATATCCGTTAACAGACTGCACATATAATAAGGCACTATACTTTTCATTCTGTGTTTTTATACGGATATTTCCTACTAAAATATCTCCTGTCTTTAAATTAAAACGACGAATCTGGGATGGAGAAACATATACATCATTCTCTCCTGGTAAATAGTTCTCACAACGGATAAATCCATAGCCATCTGGCATTACTTCAAGGATACCATTTGCCATATTTCCGCTGTCTAAATTGGATAAATCGCCTTTTTTATTTTCTTTTCCTGTATTTTCACTATTTAGATTATTTACATTTTCTTTGTCATTTTCATATTCATCAATATGTTCTGCTGTCTTTGGATAATTTTCTGCATTTATTTCTACATTTATGCTATTTTCATTTGTTTCATTATCAAAATTCTTTTTCTTCTCTGTAAAATGTTCCTCATCCATTTCTTTAAAATTCTCTCTGGAATTTCTTTTACCATTTTTATTATTTATACGATTTATATGACGATGTGTTTTTTCTTTTTTCTCTGATTCCGATGATTTTTGCTGTGTTTTTCTTGTATGTTCTCCCTGCTTACCCTTTTCTTGTGAGCGGATGTTCCCTTCATTAACACCTTCTTCTGATTTAATACCCACTTCCGTCTTTGCCTGTATGCTTTTATTTTCACTTGCTATCAGCTTCTCTATTAACTGATCTTTTTTTAACGTGCTTACTCCGCGGATACCTTTTTCCTTTGCGTATGCCTTCAATTGAAGAAGTGTCATTTCTTTAAATTTCATTCTTGCCTCCTAAATATTTCCTTATTAAGAATTTAGTAATTAAATTTCAGTAATCAAATCACCAAGGATTCTTTCTTAATTTTTCAAATAACTTTTATAGTTTTCTGTATCTTTTAGACTTTTTGTCATAAAAAACATACTTATCCATATACCGACCTCTTTGTAAAGCCATTTTTCCTCTATATATAATTAAATTCAGCACTTTCCCCACTCTGATAGAGAGTGAAAGTTCTCTTTCTATGCATATATACAAATATCATTTTAAATCAATTGGGAAATCAAAAGATTATAACTAAAAATGTGATACGAATTATACAAAAATCTCTTCATCGTATCAGATTTATTAAGACGAATTAGAATTGTCTTTTCTATAATAGCACAAATCAGGAAGAAAACAACCTGTTTTTGCGAAATATTTGATTGCAGAATGAGAAAACCGATGCTAGAATATAATCTGGGAAAGGACGGAAATTAAATTATGACAAATAAAGAAAAAGCTTTAGAAATGCACAAACAATGGAACGGTAAACTTTCTGTTGAAGCCAAATGTCAGGTAGCTTCCGCAGAAGACTTGGCGATTGCGTACACTCCTGGTGTTGCAGAACCTTGCTGTGCTATCGCAAAAGACCCAAAAGAAGCCTACACTTACACAATCAAGTCAAACACTGTTGCCGTTGTATCTGACGGAAGTGCTGTACTTGGTCTTGGCAATATTGGCGCACTTGCCGCCATGCCTGTTATGGAAGGAAAGGCTGCCCTTTTTAAAGAATTCGGCGGTGTGAATGCATTTCCAATCTGTTTAGACACACAGGATACAGAAGAAATTATTGAAACTGTTGTCAGAATCGCCCCTGCTTTTGGCGGTATTAACTTAGAAGATATTGCAGCACCCCGCTGTTTTGAAATAGAAGAACGTCTCGACAAAATGCTTGATATTCCTGTTTTCCACGATGACCAACATGGTACCGCCATCGTCGTTCTTGCCGGAATCATCAATGCACTTAAAGTTGTTGGCAAGCAAAAAGAAGATTGTAAAGTGGTTGTTAATGGTGCCGGTTCTGCTGGAATTGCTATTTCTAAGATGCTCCTATCTTACGGATTTAAAGACCTTACTCTCTGTGACCGTCATGGAATCTTATGCTCTGGTGACCCATCTTTAAATTGGATGCAGGAAAAAATGACGCAGGTTACGAATCTTTCTCATAAAACAGGAACTCTTGCAGATGCGATGAAAGGTGCTGATATTTTCGTTGGTGTATCCGCTCCCGGCATTGTAAGCCAGGATATGGTCCGCTCTATGGCAAAGGATTCTATTTTATTTACCATGGCTAATCCTGACCCTGAAATTCTTCCTCACCTTGCAAAAGAAGCAGGGGCAAAGGTTGTCGGAACCGGACGTTCTGATTTCCCAAATCAGGTAAATAACGTGCTCGTATTCCCTGGAATCTTTAAAGGTGCTTTAGAAGGACACGCTACACATATCACTTCTGAGATGAAGCTTGCTGCTGCTCACGCAATTGCCGGTCTTGTTCCTGCCGAAGAATTAAGCGATACAAATATTCTTCCACACGCCTTTGATCCGGAAATCGCTGATGTAGTCAGTGCCGCCGTCAAAGAATATATTGATTAATTTCCATGGAACGCTATTATAGTTACAGTCGCTTTATTAAAGAACATTTTGGAGAAAAGCTCTATAAAATCTGCTTAGATGGTGGTTTTACCTGTCCAAATCGTGACGGAACACTCGCAATCGGCGGATGTATTTTTTGTAGCGAAGGGGGAAGCGGAGAATTTACAGAGAACGCTTCCCTCTCTGTTTCCGAACAGATTCATCTTGGCAAGTCACAGACTTCGAGAAAGTATCAGGGCGAACATTATATTGCTTACTTTCAGGCATTTACTAATACCTATGCCCCTGTAGGCAAACTTCGTTCCCTTTACGAGGAAGCCATCAACACCCCAGAAATTGCTGCATTATCCATCGGTACAAGACCCGACTGTATCACTCCGGAAATTTTAGATTTATTAAAAGAATTAAATAAACGAAAACCCGTCTTTATCGAAATGGGATTGCAGACCGCTCATGACAGCACCGCAGACTTTTTAAACCGGGCATATCCAACCAAAACATTTACTAAAACCTGCCATGCTCTTGCAGATGCAGGTATCCGTGTGACTGCACATATTATTCTAGGTCTTCCTGGAGAAACTTTAGACATGGAACTTGACACCATCCATTACCTAAACACACTTCCGGTAAACGGTATCAAGATTTCCATGCTTTATGTACTGAAACACACCAGACTTGCCAGTTACTATGAACAACACCCATTTCATATTCTTACCATGGAAGAATATATCGACCATCTCATTACCTGTCTTAGTCAGCTTCGCAAAGACATTGTCATTGAGCGAATGACCGGAGATGGCCCAAAAGACCTTTTAATCGCTCCAAAATGGATTGGACACAAACGGCTTGTTTTAAATACCATCCATAAAGAAATGAAGCAACGAAACTTTATGCAGGGAGGAAGCTTATGTCAGAAGAATCTTTAACATTATATAAATTAATGATACTGTTTATGCTGGATAATCTGGATTTTCCACTGACAAATTCCCAGCTAAGCGAATTTTTTGTAAA
>NZ_CAKRCF010000082.1 GCF_934307085.1 uncultured Anaerobutyricum sp. | reverse complement strand
GTTGGTGTTGGTGCAGCTTTACACTATGATAATCCAGAAGACAAACAGAGCGTTGAACTTCAGGCAAAAATCAAAGAAAAAGGTGTTCGTGAAGCAGCAAAAGAAATTACTCAGCTTACAGATGAGAAGCTGTTAGATGCTATTGTTGCTGAATATGAAAAATTAGCTTAATTTTTATAGAAATAATTCAATGTATACAGATTTACAGGAATATGGTTACTAATTCACATTGGGCTATATAATTTATCAAAATGTAGTTAGTGAGATATTTCAATGATGTAGACTCATAAAAATATAGACTTCAAAATATATTTATTTATCTCGATTTATTTCAGTGAATAAAAGTTATATCTTTATTATATAGTTGTGAGTTAGTGAATATTTGGAATAAAAATAAGTAGAGGGAATAAGTTTAAATATTAGAAAAGCAACTATTCAGAGAAAAGCGGTATTTATTAAAAAGGGATTACGGGCAAACTGCGAGTACTCTGAATAGTTGCATATATAATCATTGTAGAAATCCGACAGAACAAAAAAGAAAATAAACTCAAACCGGATGCTAACCTAATAAAACTAACAAACTGTTTCCGAAAAAATCAGGAAAGTGAAATGGCGCGTAAAATCTTGCCTTTTCCCGATAGCCATGCTACACTTAAGAATGAAAATTTTAAATTGTTTCAATCATTTAACTTTTAAAGGAGATTATATATGTGTGGAATTGTTGGATACACTGGTAGAGAGGCGGCAGCGCCAATTGTACTGAATGGTTTATCAAAACTGGAGTACAGGGGATATGATTCAGCCGGAGTAGCTGTTTTCAATGAAGCTGAGAATGACATAGACATCGTAAAGACAAAGGGACGTCTTAAGAATCTGTTAGAGAAGACAGACAGTGGAAAGGCGATGCCAGGTGGATGTGGTATTGGTCATACCCGTTGGGCAACACATGGCGCACCTTCTGAGAAGAACGCTCATCCTCATTGTAGTGATGACAAGATGGTTGTTATGGTTCATAACGGAATCATCGAGAACTATCAGGAATTAAAAGACCATCTCACACAGAAAGGTTATACTTTCTATTCTGAGACAGATACAGAAGTAGCAGTGAAGCTTATCGCTTACTACTATGAGAAGACAGATCATAACCCATTAGAAAGTATGTCAAGAGCATTACTTCGTGTTCGTGGTTCTTTCGCATTGGGTATTATGTTCAAAGACCGTCCAGGTGTTGTTTACGCAGCACGTAAAGACAGTCCGTTGATTGTTGGACAGAACGAAGGTGGAGCATTTATCGCATCCGACGTTCCTGCTATCCTTTCCTATACAAGGAATGTATACTATCTTGATAACATGGAGATGGCAGAACTTCATGAAGACAGCATCCATTTCTTTAACATGAACGGTGACGAGATTGAAAAAGAAATGGTTAACATTAAGTGGGATGCAGAAGCAGCAGAAAAAGGCGGTTTCGAGCATTTCATGATGAAAGAGATTCATGAGCAGCCAAAGGCACTCAAAGATACAATCAATACATATGTAAAAGACGGTAAGATTGATTTAAGTTCTGTCGGAATTTCACCAGAAGAATTTGCACAGTATCATAGAATTTGTATCGTAGCCTGTGGTTCTGCTTACCACGTTGGTATCGCAGCCAAATACGTGATGGAAGACCTCACAGGATTAATGGTAGACGTGGATTTTGCATCCGAATTCCGTTACCGTAATCCAAAGCTTTCCAAAGATACATTAGTTGTCATTATTTCACAGTCAGGAGAGACAGCAGACAGCCTTGCAGCACTGCGTCTTACAAAAGAAATGGGAGTAAAGACATTAGCAATTGTTAATGTAGTTGGTTCCAGTATTGCAAGAGAAGCAGACCACGTTATGTACACTTTAGCTGGACCTGAGATTGCCGTTGCTACCACTAAGGCATACAGCACACAGTTAATTTGTATGTATATCCTCTCCATGTACGCTGCACAGGTAAAAGGAGAGATTGAAGAATCTACTCTTAATAATATGCTCAAAGAGATCGTGCTTCTTCCAGAGAAGGTTGCAAGTATCTTAGCAGATAAAGAACGTATCCAGTGGTTTGCCAATAAATTTGCTTCCGCACACGATGTATTCTTTATCGGTCGTGGGCTTGACTACGCAATCTGTCAGGAGGGAAGCCTGAAGATGAAAGAAGTCAGCTATGTACATTCCGAAGCTTACGCAGCAGGTGAGTTAAAACACGGAACGATCAGCCTGATTGAAGATGGAACACTTGTAATCGGTGTTCTTACTCAGAGCCACCTTTGCGAGAAGACACTGAGTAACATGCAGGAAGTAAAGAGCCGTGGTGCATACCTCATGGGTGTTGCAGAGAACGGAAGTTACTACCTTGAAGACATGGTAGACTTTGTTGTATATGTGCCTAAGACAGACCCACATTTTACAACGACACTTGCTATTATTCCATTACAGTTAATGGGATATTATGTAAGCGTTGCAAGAGGACTTGACGTAGATAAGCCAAGAAACCTTGCAAAGAGTGTTACTGTAGAATAATCCCTCTTTTCCAGTTTTCCTGAGCAATCCGGTAGAAGACCATCTACAGCAGCTGTTTCGTTCATTGAGGGAGAATGATTTTTCAAACACGCTTTAGCATATTCTCTGTTTTAAAAACAGAAGAAAATTCTAACTAATACCTAACGATATATTTGACTAAGACTCCTGTTTGAAACCCCAAGTCTTTCCCTCGATTTGTTGGTAGTAGAATTAGACAGCCGCATTCGAAGAATTTTAATCGGATTGCTCCAAGCCTATAAGAAAGAGAGACGAAATAATATCCCCTTTTTGAGCCTTTGTGCTGTGGAATTTTGACCATAGGAACTTCGCATTCGTTTCTGCGAAGTTTCTGCTTTACTGGGCAAAATGGAACGTTTAGCACAAGAGTTCAAAAAGGGGATATTATTTCGTCTCTCTGTTCAATATTACTTCTGGCAATCCGGCCACAGTATCTCTACAGAGGTGTCTGTCCAGCCACACAAATTAGAATTTGATTATTTAGCAGTTGAATACTCCCACTTTGTCTGATAGAATATTTATGATTATAGCATAATGAGTTAGTGCGTGCATTTTTAAGTAGTTGCAAATGCATTAACGCACATATACACCACAATAGATGAAGGAGAAAGAATAATGATTATTCGTTTAAAAGATGGTTCTGAAAAAGAATACGCACAGCCAATGTCCGTACTCGACATTGCAAAGGATATCAGCGAAGGCCTTGCAAGAAATGCATGTGCTGGACAGGTGAACGGAGAGACCGTTGATCTTCGTACAGTAGTTACTGAAGACAGCGATTTAAATATTCTTACATTTAATGATGATGAAGGCAAGCTTGCGTTTCGCCATACAGCATCTCATGTACTTGCACAGGCTGTAAAGCGTCTTTATCCAGAAGCAAAACTTGCAATCGGACCAGCAATTGAAGATGGATTTTATTATGATTTTGATATGGCACCACTTACAAGAGAAGATTTAGATGCCATCGAAAAAGAAATGAAAAAAGTAATTAAGGAGAATCCTCCAATCGAAAGATATGAACTTCCAAGAGAGGAAGCTATTGCTTTCATGAAAGAAAAAGACGAGCCTTACAAGGTAGAACTTATCGAAGATTTACCAGAAGATGCTACAATTAGCTTCTACAAGCAGGGAGATTTCACAGACCTCTGTGCAGGTCCTCATTTAATGAGTGTAAAACCAATTAAGGCATTTAAGCTTACAGCTTCTTCAGGAGCTTACTGGAGAGGTAACGAGAATAATAAGATGCTTACTCGTATTTACGGAACAGCTTATACAAAGAAAGCAGACTTAGAAGAACGCCTGAAATATTTAGAAGAAATTAAGCTTCGTGATCATAACCGTCTTGGACGTGAAATGGAATTATTTACAACTGTCGATGTCATTGGACAGGGTCTTCCACTTCTTCTTCCAAAGGGAGCAAAGATTGTTCAGACTTTACAGAGATGGATTGAGGATTTAGAGGATAACGAATGGGGTTATGTAAGAACAAAAACTCCATTAATGGCGAAGAGTGACCTTTATAAGATTTCTGGACACTGGGATCATTACAAAGATGGAATGTTCGTACTCGGTGACGAGGAAAATGATAAAGAAGTATTAGCACTTCGTCCAATGACTTGTCCATTCCAGTATTATTGCTACAAAAATACACAGAAATCTTATCGTGATCTTCCTTATAGAATGAGTGAAACATCTACACTTTTCCGTAACGAAGATTCTGGAGAAATGCATGGATTAACTCGTGTTCGTCAGTTCACTATTTCAGAGGGACATTTAATTATCCGTCCAGACCAGACAAATGATGAGTTAAAAGGATGTCTGCATTTAGCACAGTACTGCCTTGGAGTACTTGGTGTACAGGATGATGTAACCTATCGTCTTTCTAAATGGGACCCTAACAATAAAGAAAAATATCTTGGTGACGATGAATACTGGGAGACAACTCAGGATGCCATTCGTAATATTTTAGTAGATCAGGGAGTACCTTTTGTTGAAGCTGAAGGTGAAGCTGCATTCTACGGACCAAAGATTGATATTCAGGCTAAGAATGTGTACGGTAAAGAAGATACAATGATTACAATTCAGCTCGACTGTGCAATCGCTGAGAACTTTGATATGTACTACATTGACCAGAATGGTGAAAAACAGCGTCCATATGTTATTCATAGAACATCTATGGGATGCTACGAGAGAACACTTGCATGGCTCATCGAGAAATACGCAGGTAAGTTCCCTACATGGCTCTGCCCAGAACAGGTACGTGTACTTCCTATTTCCGAGAAGTTCGCTGACTACGCAGAAGAAGTAAACAAAGAACTTAAGAAAAATGGTATCTTAAGTACTGTAGATAACCGTTCTGAAAAAATCGGCTACAAGATTCGTGAAGCACGTCTTCAGAAGCTTCCTTATATGTTAGTAGTGGGTGCACAGGAACAGGAAACAGGAAAGGTATCTGTAAGAAGTCGTTTTGCAGGAGATGAAGGTCAGAAAGATTTAAAGGACTTTATTTCTGCAATTTGTGAAGAAATTCGTACGAAAGAGATTCGTCAGGAAGTAGAGCAGTAAGAATAGCTGCTTTTCGATAAGACTGACGCTCCATAGAAGCCAAAGACTTCCTAATTGTGACAGTAGTTGCTGCGAGAGGTAGTCTTCTATGAAAAGCCTCGTATTAAACATTATTGATTTTGTTTCATTGTGCTAAACGCTCCATTTTGCCCAATAAAGCAGAAAATTTGAAAAAAGCAGTCCAAAGTTTCTATGGTCAAAATTCCACAGCATAAAGTCACAAAATCAATAATTTTAATGCGAGGCTTTTCTAGATTAAGGTTATTCTCTCGCAGCTCTGAGACCATGGATAGAGAGTCTTTGTTTTCTATGGAGCTAGGCGGTTATAACTTTAGGTAAGCAAGTATTCTTTTAATAAGATTTGGGGTTGCAACAGAAGTGGTTTTCTATGAAAAACTTCGCATTAAGGGTTATTGATCTTGTTTCATTGTGCTAAATACTCCATTTTGCCTAGTAAAGAAGAAACTTGGTCTTAAACCGCCACAACTAAAGCCGTAAATATAGAGAAGAGGCTCGATTTGATGGCGTCCGTTTTGTCTTTGACTGTGGTAAATCTGAATTTGTTAGGAAAATATTGGTTGGGAAATGGGTGAGATTGATAAAAAAATAACAATTCAATGAGGCGGATATGTGGTGTAAATGATAAAAATACAGAAAAAGTACAATATCTAGTGCTTTTTGAGAAAATGAAAAAATCTTCAAAAAAAGCTTGACGCAAGTGCCCTGTTATGATAATATAATATGCGTTGCACATGAGAAACGCAGTTTTGAGAGAAAAATGATAAAAATCTTAAAAGAAAACGAAA
>NZ_CAKRCF010000081.1 GCF_934307085.1 uncultured Anaerobutyricum sp. | reverse complement strand
CAAATCTGACTGGGCAAAGTTTAGTAAAATTTGTATTTTCTTATATACTGTTCGTGATTATATTGCAAGCTGTGCTAAAGGAATAAACAAGAACAATCCAAATGGTTATTATAATATGCTGAAGAAAGCCGTTGATGAAGGGAAATATGAACTTTCCGGAGTAGCAACAACAAATTATAATCAGTTTATTCAGGAAATCTTACAATATGACGTATCTTATTTAAATGGATCAACAGAGATATGGTACGACCCGTATGTAAATAAGATGGGAAGTAAAGCATCATTAGACACAAATGAACATCATATATTGGTTCCTTTAATGTTTACCCAAAGTGGCACCAAGCCAATGACTTCAATTGATATGTCCATGGTTTATGTAGATACTTATAAAAAGTGGAAACAATCTGATGCAATCGTTGTAGTTGGGTTTGGATTTGGCGTTGATGATGAGCATATAAACGGAATTCTCAGGACGCTGATTGATAGTGATAATAAGAAAGTTATTGTTGTAACTCTTGCTTCATATGAAGAAGATGGAAAGATTATAAAAGGCATTTGCCGAAAGCTTAAAGTTGCAAATAGTTCAAATGTAGAACTGATAAAGGTGGATTATTCAGGAATTGTTTCGGGAACAGATAAAAAATGGACAGATTATCTTGCTTAAGTTGACCACATTGGGGGCAGCCCTCATAAGGACGAACTACAGGGATCAGAACTTCCGTGGGTCAACTTCCGGGGTCTGACCCTGTGAAGTACACCTGAAAAGGATAAAGCAGAGCTAAAAGATCTATAAAAGAATTATAAAATCGGATATAGAGTGGAAAGAGAGAAGAAAAAAGTCAGAGAAAATTATCTGGAAATTATAGTGCTAGTTTATTGACAAAGGAGATAAGAGGTCATATGATAGTAATGTATGAGCTGAAGGATTTTTAGACGAGCACTAAAAAAGCAGTAAAAATAGTAATTTACAGAAAATTCAGTTAATTACTTGAAAAAATAACTCTCGGAAGCCAGTAAAATCAAGGGTTCCGAGAGGCTACCGTAGAAATGGGAGTAAGCCCGTTGAGGGCATTGACACACACACTTTTCACACATTTTAAACGCTCTGATAATAGTAGAAATGGGAGTAAGCCCGTTGAGGGCATTGACACATTTAATATTGTTCTTTCTTTCTTTTGCTTTAACTGTAGAAATGAGAGTAAGCCCGTTGAGGGCATTGACACATCAGTAATCTTATTACTCATGAATTCATTGATAATAATGTAGAAATGGGAGTATATTGAAGAACTCTCGGGGTCAGACCCCATAAAGAAAAAATAAACATTTCTAAAGAATTTATAAACAAAACAAAGGAGCGGTAGCTCCCTATGCTGCTCGGACAAATCAAAAATCTTTTTGATAAATCACACACCTCTCCGTGGTGAGCAGCAGGCAACGCTGATAAAGCGGCTAAGTGTGAGAAAGAAAAGAGATAGTGTCAGGTGACCTATGAAAAAATGAGACAGGAATATCAAGGGGCTGACCCTATGAACACAATATAAAAAGCTTAAATTTTTGTCTTGATAACTGAACAACTATAGATGGCTGCTGATGAAAAATCTGCTTGATTAAATTTATATAATGTGGGGAGGAAATGCGCAATGAAATACGGATTTTTGTTTGGTGCAGGAGCTGAAGCTGCATATGGATTGCCATCAGGAGGTAAGTTTGCTCTTGAAATTTTTAGACATGATACAGCAAAAAGCAAGGAAGCATTTAAAAATAGTAGAGACAATGTAGATACTCACACAGCATATGCGAATGACTGGCTTCCAGAAGGATTTAATGATAAGAATATCAGCACATTTGGGAAAACAGTATTTCAAAATATCATTAAGGATACTGTTGAGCAACGCAGAGGATCAATAATTTCTCGGTTGAATAATTTTGATGATTTGGCCAGAAAAGTGGCAAGATCATTTCAGAAATCTAATAAAATAGATATTGTGGAGGTTATTGAAAGAAATTTAAACACATCAATAGACAATGCACGTATGGGACAGGATGTTGTTTTTATTGATGAATTTCAACGAGGAAATGCACTTTTCAGCAATACATTTTTTGGCGCATTACTTCTTTTATATAAGAAGAGTGGTTTCTATAACATCGAAAACAGAGTAGAGATGGGAAAAATTATTCTTTCTATCTTACAGTTGCAGATTGGTGCATTAAGTGAAGAATTATCCAGAAAAATCAATGATAGTATATTCAAAAAGAAAGATGATTCTATAGATCTGTTCGATGATCTGGGAGAAATAATTCAATTGAATTATTCCGCTACTGGTCTGACTGGTCTGGAATATTTGCTTGAGCCTAAACATATAGATATGAATACTGATGAAAATTATGTTCTTGCCTTTGCGAGAGAACTTATGGAAGATCTTTATGCTGCCGTATTAGATTATAAATCCCTGATTGATTCAAATTGGCGGTATCTGTATTATCCCAAATCTGACTGGGCAAAGTTTAGTAAAATTTGTATTTTCTTATATACTGTTCGTGATTATATTGCAAGCTGTGCTAAAGGAATAAACAAGAACAATCCAAATGGTTATTATAATATGCTGAAGAAAGCCGTTGATGAAGGGAAATATGAACTTTCCGGAGTAGCAACAACAAATTATAATCAGTTTATTCAGGAAATCTTACAATATGACGTATCTTATTTAAATGGATCAACAGAGATATGGTACGACCCGTATGTAAATAAGATGGGAAGTAAAGCATCATTAGACACAAATGAACATCATATATTGGTTCCTTTAATGTTTACCCAAAGTGGCACCAAGCCAATGACTTCAATTGATATGTCCATGGTTTATGTAGATACTTATAAAAAGTGGAAACAATCTGATGCAATCGTTGTAGTTGGGTTTGGATTTGGCGTTGATGATGAGCATATAAACGGAATTCTCAGGACGCTGATTGATAGTGATAATAAGAAAGTTATTGTTGTAACTCTTGCTTCATATGAAGAAGATGGAAAGATTATAAAAGGCATTTGCCGAAAGCTTAAAGTTGCAAATAGTTCAAATGTAGAACTGATAAAGGTGGATTATTCAGGAATTGTTTCGGGAACAGATAAAAAATGGACAGATTATCTTGCTTAAGTTGACCACATTGGGGGCAGCCCTCATAAGGACGAACTACAGGGATCAGAACTTCCGTGGGTCAACTTCCGGGGTCTGACCCTGTGAAGTACACCTGAAAAGGATAAAGCAGAGCTAAAAGATCTATAAAAGAATTATAAAATCGGATATAGAGTGGAAAGAGAGAAGAAAAAAGTCAGAGAAAATTATCTGGAAATTATAGTGCTAGTTTATTGACAAAGGAGATAAGAGGTCATATGATAGTAATGTATGAGCTGAAGGATTTTTAGACGAGCACTAAAAAAGCAGTAAAAATAGTAATTTACAGAAAATTCAGTTAATTACTTGAAAAAATAACTCTCGGAAGCCAGTAAAATCAAGGGTTCCGAGAGGCTACCGTAGAAATGGGAGTAAGCCCGTTGAGGGCATTGACACAAATCACTAAAGAGTTCCTCCGATGAATTTTGTAAGAGTAGAAACGAAAGTAAGCCCGAAATTCCGAAAAGAAAAAGAGAGCATCAGATATATCCAAGAGAAGAATCTCCGGATATGCTGATGCTTGACTTGTTTTTAGCTCATTTAAAGACAATGAGGAGCTGTCAGAAGAATATGGGGCTATCGTATAGATGTTTTGAGTTAAGAAGGGATACGTGGAATGAATAAGTAGAATTCTGTAGTTGCTATGTTCCCTCAAAAGATATATACTTAAATTACAAATAAAAGCTGGTCAAGAGAGAGACTTATGGATGTGAAAGACAGTATTTCTGTAACACTAAAGACAATAGATGGAAAAGAAACGAAAGATCAGTCAGCAAAGAATATTTTTTCATATAAACCAATTATGAGTAATATTCTAAAATATACTGTAGAAGAATATAGAGACTGCTCCCTGGAAGAAATTATGAATTGTATAGAAGGTGATACGATTCAGACAGGAACCGCGTTGGTAGAAGAGGATATGGCAAAAACCATACGTGGAGAGGATACAGAATTTCATACGACAGATGAAGCACCAGCAGCATTTGATATTCTGTTCCGTTCTTTAAATCCAAAAGCAGAAGGAAAGCTTCTGGTAAATCTTCATATTGATTTTTAGATACAGCAAAATTACACACCGGGTTATCCGGTTGTAAAAAGAAGTATATATTATGGCTGCCGTAAATTGTCTGCACAATTAGATAAGATAGGGGAAAATGGAAAAGGATATGGTCATTTAGAAAAAGTGTACAGTATCTGGATCTGCCTCGATAATATTCCCAGGAAACTGGAAAATACCATATCATATTATAAGATGCAGAATTACAAAAATGAGAGAATCAAAGACAAAGAGTTCCGAATTGATTCCAGGGAATCAGATCTTTTGGAGATTATAATAGTACGGCTCGGTGGAGAAGGACAGGAAGAAAAGGGACTTTTGGATCTCTTATATGGATTATTTTCCGGAAACCAGAAAAAAGTATTATCATATATTCCAGATTCGGATAATCAAGTTCGTCAGAAGGAGGTGTCTGATATGTTAAGTATGATTTCTTATGCTGAGGAAAATGGAATAAAAAAGGGCGAAAAAAAAGGTGAAAAAAAGGGCGAAAATCGATTAGGAGCACTTATAAATATTCTATTAAAGAATAAACGTTATTCAGATGCTGAGAAAGCATCTGAGGACGAGGTGTATCGTGAACAACTATATAAAGAATATAAATTATAGAAATGGGTGGTTATTTTGAAAACTCCGGGGACTTAAATTTTCGACGACTGGTGATGCTCGAAAGGGTGCTCGTTTCAATCGGAATTGGAGTCTGCATCCTATGAAGTCCAGGTTTTAGTTTTTGCCATTCTAAAGATAGTCTCAGCATATTGTGCTTTTGTCAAGGACATTGAGGTCAGACCGTGCGTCCAGCAAAGGGCATGCAATCCGACAGGTGGAAATCCTGCCAAATAAGCTGTTAACCAACACACAGCATTTGAAGCGAGTCTTGGGTGTGTTGCAGTAATGTAACGTGCTAAGCGTAGACAGCAAGGTAGTAGGGATAGCTATTGAGCACCGAAATCCCAAGTATTTCCAGAGTGCCGACTCTGTGGTCTGAGGGGAAGGCAATATGTGGGTTTATCGTTAAGGTGAGATTTCACACAGCTCCGCGGCGTCGGAAGGACCTGTTCATGTAATACAAGGATTGCACATCAACTGGAGAGAGCCTATATTTTCCTTACCTAGGTGCAAAAGTGAGGTATGTCTTGACAACGAAAGAAGCATGACAAAAGAAATATAGGCAGTCGGAAGCCCGAATAGTACCGTTGAAAGTATGAATAAAATAAATACTGGAGGGAAGTCGAGAGAAGGCGATTTCTCATCGCCTTGGCTTACGAAACTATATCAAAGAGGAAACATCATCTATACCCAGAGATAGGAGACGTGATGGAAACGAAATTGGAGAGAATATCACAGTTATCAAGAGAAAATCCAAACATGGTATTCACGTCGATCGGACATCTGATCAACAAAGAAATGTTGAAAAGCTGTCATGAGGCAATGGACGAGGAGAAAGCGGTAGGAATTGATGGGGTAACCAAAGAAGAATACAGCAGAAATCTCAATCAGAACCTTGAATCTTTAGTGGAACGTCTCAAGAAGAAATCCTATAAACCGAAACCGGCGAGACTGGTGGAGATACCAAAGGATAACGGAAAGATGCGTCCATTGAGTATCTACAGCTATGAAGATAAGCTGGTGCAGGAAGCATTGAGAAGAATACTGGAAGCGGTGTTTGAACCGTGCTTTTATGATGAAATGATGGGATTTCGTCCCAACAGAAGTTGTCATAAGGCAATCCAGAAATTAAACACAATGATACAAAGCAAGCC
>NZ_CAKRCF010000080.1 GCF_934307085.1 uncultured Anaerobutyricum sp. | reverse complement strand
CGGAAAAACATTTCGCAAGCTTGTTTTTCAAATGGCAGACTTTATATTATATATACTGGAGCCTTTTATATCTATTAACCTTCGAGCTGCACCGCTTATTCTTCAGCAGCTTCCTCAGTCTCTTCTTCCTCTGGAGCATTGTGTACTTCTGTTACCTGTACAACTGTCTCCTCCGGATTCGTCTTCAGATGGATACCTTCTGCAGTTGCGATTGGTAAATCTTTTACTCTGATAGTGTCACCTGCTGTCTTACCGTCTAAGTCGATCTCAACTTTTTCAATCAGGTTCTCTGGCAGTGCTTCATAACTAATTTCTTCTAATAATAATTCTACGACACCAGATTTTACTTTCTCATGATTTAAGAGCACAACTTCTGCTACAGAATGTACTTTTTCACCCTTTACTAATGCCTGGAAATCCATTTCTACAATCTCATGTTTCATTGCATTGTAGTCAATCTCTTTTAATAAGACTGGCATTTTCTGTCCGTCAACAGTGAGAATTAACTGACTTCCCTTATTACAGGTTCTTAAGATTCTTTCTGCCTCTTTTTTCTCGATTTTCAGCGGCATGGAGCCTTCCATGTTCTTACCGAACACATTGCCTGTAACAAATCCTTCCCTTCTAAGCTTTTTTGCCTTAATCTGCATATCTCTTTTTTCAGCACTTAAAGTATTCATTTATCTTTTCCTCCAAAATGTCTGATGCTTAGAGGCCCTACTTTATCAGGTCTGATAAGTATTTTTTACGGTTATTCTTTTTAAATAACCTCTTCTTTGTTACGGTGCAATTATAGCACTGCTGTCAGAAAAAAGATTCACAAATATTTTTACTTTCAAAAGTTTTTTTTATTAATTTTTAAAAATATTTTGTAAATGTATAGACAATTTCAACAAAACATTTCTTCTGTCACTTAACAGATATTCTATAAAATATTTTTCCAGACATACATTTTCACTCAAAATGTGAAGTGCCTTAGAAAATACTTTCTACAAAATGCATATTACACGGAGAATTTTACCAAAAAACAACAGTAGTCCATCACGGACTACGTCAACTGAATACAGTAAAATATCCTGCAAATAAGGGGATGTGTAGATTACTTATTGATTCTCCAAACAAATTCTAAGACTCTCCTTCAAATAATTCCTGAACAGCAATCAAGCGAAAATGATTCTTTTTCACATAAATCAATCCCTCTTTTGACATCTTCCCAAGTTCTTTTGAGAGGGCGGAACGGTCTACACTTAAGTAGTCTGCAAGCTGCTGGCGGTTAAATGGTATATCAAATTCTTTACTGTTACATAATACTGCCTGATTAGATAAATAGGATAGCAGTCTTCCCCGGATAGATTTGGAGGAAGTGTTAAAAATTCTTCGGGACAGGGCGAGATTTTTCTGTGCGGAAACCTGTAAAAGATTTTTTATGAGTTTATTATGGAAAACGCAGGAATTGGAGCAAAGGTGGAGCATTTTTCCTACATTTAAAAATAGAATTTCTGTATCTTCTGCCGCAATGACATTAACTAACATTTTCTGGTCTGGGATACTGGCATAGGTTTCTGCAAAGATTTCTCCCTCGCCGGCCCGCTCTAACACGCTGCGGTTTCCCCAGATATCATCATTTTCTATTAATACACTTCCTGATAAAACAACGCCGACACAGGATACGACTTCACCGACCCGGTAAATCATTTCTTCCTTTTTATATTTGCGTTTGCCCGCCTTTAAGCAGGACAACATCTGCTCTGTTTCTTCCGGCGTTGTCCCTTGGAAAAGCACTGTTTTTGATAATTTATAAAAATCCATATTTTTTCTCCCCGTTTGTTGTCAAAACAACATATTTATTAAATCAACTATATTATACTGCGTATAGAAAGTCAATTAAAGGAGGATAACAATGGCTTATATCAAAAATATTCCCCATGAAGAAGTTTTACATCTTGCTGACCAGGTTTCTGCCGATAAAGGACAGATTGTCAGCAAAACTTTAGCACAGAACGATTATGTGAGTGTGACTCTTTTCGCATTTTCCAAAGATGAAGAAATCGCTACACATGATTCTACTGGTGATGCAATGGTTCTCGTTCTTGAAGGAACCGGCCAGTTCACTGTTGATGGCAAAGAATATATTTTACAGGCAGGGGATACCCTTGTTATGCCAGCGAAAAAGCCTCATTCTATTTACGCAAAAGAAGACTTTAAGTGGCTTCTCACTGTTGTATTTCCTTCATAATAGAATTTATGAAAATGTACTCTTAAAATCTTTTCACTTTGATTTTATGAAGTTATTTTTTGTCAGCTTCACTTAAATTTTTTAGCACTATCTTTTTATTATTAAAAAAGTTGCTATAAGCACCATTTACGTGAATACGTTGGAGATACACCATAATACCAGCCTATTAAGATTTAAAAAGTATATTAGAATAAAAAGGAGATTAAATTTTATGGAAAACCAAATGTTTTGTTATCAGTGTCAGGAAACTGCCGGATGCAGTGGATGTACCCGCGTTGGAGTCTGTGGAAAACAGCCCGATGTCGCTGCCATGCAGGATTTATTGGTCTATGTTACAAAAGGAATTTCCGCGGTAACTACTACTTTAAGACAGGAAGGAGTAGAGATTCAGCCAGCAGTCAATCACATGATTACACTGAATTTATTTACTACAATCACCAATGCCAACTTTAGCAAAGAAGCAATTATCTCCCGGATTCAGGAAACACTTTCCGAAAAAGATTTGCTCCTTTCTAAACTAACAAATAAAGATGCACTCCCAGAAGCAGCTCTCTGGAACGGCTCCGTGGAGGAATTTGATACAAAAGCTGCAGCTGTCGGCGTTCTTTCTACAGAAAATGAGGATATCCGAAGCCTTCGTGAACTGATTACTTACGGATTAAAGGGACTTTCTGCTTACTCCAAGCATGCAAATGTTCTTTTACAGGATAATGAAGAAATTGATGCATTTATGCAGCGTACCCTTGCCGCAACTCTTGATGATAGTTTATCTGTCGATGATTTAATCGCGCTTACTTTAGAAACCGGAAAATACGGTGTAGAAGGTATGGCTCTTCTTGACAATGCCAATACTTCTGCTTACGGAAACCCAGAAATCACAAAAGTAAACATCGGTGTTGGCACCCGTCCGGGTATCCTTGTTTCCGGACATGACCTTCGCGACCTTGAAATGCTACTCGAACAGACACAGGGGACAGGGGTGGATGTATACACACACTCTGAAATGCTTCCAGCCCACTACTATCCTACCTTCAAAAAGTATCCAAATTTTGTCGGCAACTATGGAAATGCATGGTGGAAACAGAAAGAAGAATTTGAAAGCTTCCACGGCCCGATTCTCATGACAACAAACTGTATCGTTCCGCCAAAGGACAGCTACAAAGACAGATTATACACAACAGGTGCAACCGGATATCCAGGTTGTAAACACATTCCTGGAGAAATCGGTGAAGAAAAAGACTTCTCCTCAATTATCGAACAGGCAAAACACTGTACTCCACCAGAAGAAATCGAACATGGAGAAATTATAGGCGGCTTTGCCCACAACCAGGTACTTGCCCTTGCCGATGATATTGTTGCCGCTGTAAAGTCCGGTGCAATTAAAAAGTTTGTCGTTATGGCTGGTTGTGACGGTCGCATGAAATCAAGAAACTACTACACAGATTTTGCACAAGCATTGCCAAAAGACACCGTCATCCTTACCGCAGGCTGTGCAAAATATAAATACAATAAACTTGATTTAGGAGATATCTGTGGCATTCCACGAGTACTCGATGCCGGACAGTGCAACGATTCCTACTCCCTCGCCGTTATTGCCCTCAAATTAAAAGAAGTATTTGGACTTGAAGATATTAATGAACTTCCAATCCTCTATAACATCTCCTGGTACGAACAGAAGGCCGTTATTGTTTTACTTGCCCTTCTCTATCTTGGAGTGAAAAATATCCACCTTGGACCAACTCTTCCAGCTTTCTTATCCCCAAATGTGGCAAAAGTTCTTGTAAATACTTTTGGTATTGCAGGAATTGGAACTGTTGAAGAAGATTTAAAACTCTTTGGATTCTAGAACATGTCTGAAAAATGCTTTCTGCAAGATATGCGTTACAATTTTCAGTATACTTTAAAAATACGGCAAATTTGATTTGTGACATCCTCCCCCACCTATAGGACGGAGTCTTCTTGCTAGAAAAGGATAAAAAAGAAGCAAAAATTTTTTCATCTATTTTTATATTTTTGATAATATTTTAAGATGGCATCTGTTTTTGCTTCTTTTTTATATGTAATATTTTTTCAAGCATACTCTCTCAAAACAAACTCATTTTTTATATTTTAATTATATTTTTTATACAATTAAATTATCAATACATACCTTTTGTCCAGTTAAAATTTTTTTATTTCTATTCTTCTCTTTTTGTATAACAATACTACAAATTATTGTATCATATTTTTTCCTTTGAAATCAAAAAACTACGCTTGTAAAACATTTTTATATTACTTTATTTATTGCTTATTTCCAAGACCTCTGCTATAATAAATTATACTTTTATATAACTTTCGTAATTTTTTATTTCAAAAGAATTACGGCAAATTTAAGAAAGGATGTTGAGGAACAAATGAAAAAAAGAATCTACAAAAATCTTTTAGCACTGACTCTTGCTTGCTCCGTTGCATTAAGCACCGCACCAGTTTCTTCATTCGCAAGAGACGTTGCTGCAGTATCTGAGAGCGAAGCTACTACAGAAGCTCCTAAGGAGAAAGCAACTGAAGTTGAAAAGAAGACAGAAGTTTCTAAAGACGCAACAACTGTAACTGAAAAAACAGAGGCTTCCGAAGAGAAGACTACTGCCGCTGAGAAGACAGAAGCTCCTGAGGAGAAGACTATTGCTACTGAAAAGACAGAAGCAGAGACTTCTGAAGAGAAGACTACTTCTAAAAAGACAAAGACTTCTGAGAAAAAGGCTACAGACCCAGAATGTGTTAAACCTGACAAGCCAGTAGTTGATTGTCCTACTCCAGAAGGAAAGAAGGATACAGATGAGGCTACAAAGCCTTCTACTGTAACATTACACTTCAATCAGTCTATGCCAGGACATGTTTTATCTGTCAGCAAGGCAAGCAGCTTTAACTTTGGTGGATATGCAAGCGACAAAAAAGCTACTGTAAAGACTTCTTACATTGGAACAGCTTGGAATGGTAAAGGATACTCTTCCAGCACACCTTCCTACAAAGCAGGAACTTATACAGAAACTTTATATGTTACTGACGCAGCTTACTCTGCTACACCAATTTCAAGAACATATACAATCACAAGAGCTAACACTCATATTATCATCAACAATCCAGTAGATTGTACATATGATGGTTCTGCATTTGCTGTAGACGCAACTGTATACGATGATAATAACAACGAAGTTACTAAAGCTAACGTAACTTACATCAGAGTTGATGGCGGCAAGTATATTTACCTCGGATCCACTGCTCCTGTTGATGCAGGTGCATACATTGCAATCGCAACATATCCTGGAGATGCAACACACCGTCCATCTGCTGCAAAATCATTCTTTATTATTCATCCAAAGGCTGTAACAGTTAGCATCGACCGTAAGGAAAAATATGTTGGCGAAGAAGATCCTGAACTTACTTATAAAGCTACAGGCGTATTAGATGGAGATTCCCTTGGTCTTAAGCTTACACGTGAAGCTGGTGAAACCGTTGGATTTTTCGATATCTACCCGGATACATCTTCCCTTAACCCTAACTACAAGTTAGCTGAGACTCCTGATGGAACAGATCACTTTGAAATTAAGGATAAAAAATCTGGTGAGGATCCTGTAACACCAAGTACTTCCGAAGACCCTACTAAACCAAGTACTTCCGAAGACCCTACTAAACCAAGTACTTCTGAAGACCCTACTAAACCAAGTACTTCTGAAGACCCTACTAAACCAAGTACTTCCGAAGATCCTACTAAACCAAGTACTTCCGAAGATCCTACTAAACCAAGTACTTCCGA
>NZ_CAKRCF010000079.1 GCF_934307085.1 uncultured Anaerobutyricum sp. | reverse complement strand
CTAATACACCGGCTGTATATACCCCGCGCATTCCGCCTCCTTCTAAAATCAATCCTGCATTATACATAATCGACCTCACTTTCTTGCATTAACTTTGCTGTCTTTTTAATATAAAAAATTCATTTTACTATCTTTTTAATATAGAAAATAGTATAACTCCATTTAAAAAAATTCTCCATAGTTATTTTTTAATAGTAATCTATTCAACAAACAAAAGCAGATTTCATCGTATCACCTGTTGATGTTGATATTCACTGACAGGCTTTCTTCCTGCCTTTCTTGCAGCAATCTGTTCATAAAAATCTGCAGTTCGAATATCTATACTGTATATCTGTCCCTGAGGAGAACTGCTGGTATATAGCTTTTTTCCCTCTGAAGGACGCTGAATAATATCTAAACTTGCTTTCTGACGTATTTCTTTTAATAACGTGGAGGCATCTTTTGAAAATCCTAAAATTCTTGCATAAGGGACAGGAATATCCCTTGCTTCTTCTAAAAATGGATAATATTTCATGTGAAGCACGATATGCAAAAGCACCCTTCTTAATGCCGCATCCGTAATCTGTCTGGCATGAAGACTTTCTATCAAACCTTCGAAAGAAAGTCCTGGCTCAAATATTTTTTGAAATCTCCTTGCCAAATCCAGATTCATTCCAAAATATTTTCCGATTACTTTATTCTTTAACAGAACAGTATAGTCAAGATATGGCATCAAATCTTCCCAGCTTACAAAGTTTTTCTGCAAAAAACCTTCTATGAATGGAAGATATTCTCCACATAATGTATCTTCAAGTATTTTTTCTATTGTTTTTCCTTTTGAATACTCTTTTTTATCTTTATTATTTTTTTTATAATAATGGTACATTTGCTGACGAATTGCAGTTGCGGATGAATATCCCTCTGTCAGCTGACTTTCATGATAGTGATTTCCCTTTCTTTTGATAACAAGCGGCTCTATGGAAGAATTTCTTCTTTTCAAAGCTTTAATATATTCAATTCCCAAAATATGATTGGGTTCTTTCAAAAATGCAATAGCTTCATCTGGTTTCGAATTAAAAAGTAATTTTCCGGCTGCGAAAGCTCTCGCTTCTGGAAAACTTTTTCCAAGTTTCAATTGTTCCTGTAAAAGCTGCTTATATTCTTCCGGTTCTTCAAGAAACAAAGAAGCATATGCAGAGAAGTCCTGAATATCTGCCCACTCACTGCCAAAAGAAAGATAATCAACACATCCTAGTTTATCAAGAATACCAATACCTGCTGTGGCAAAATATTCTGCACTGGCTGTGGCATAGATAGCAGGCATTTCAATAATTAAGTCTGCTCCACCGGAAAGTGCCATCTGCGTCCGCATATATTTATCTGCAATTGCCGGTTCGCCACGCTGTACATAGTCTCCGCTCATCACTACAATTATATAATCTGCACCCGTTTTTTCCCTTGTCTCCTCTATATGATACTTGTGTCCTCTGTGAAATGGATTATATTCTGCAATAATTCCTGCTACTTTCATAAACGAACTCCTCTCTTTTTTATTTCTATTATCATAAATATTTATTTTCTCTCTTTTCCAAGTGATTATTAGATTATTTTTTATTTTAACATAGCTCAATAATTTCCTATCCTATCATAAAATATCTATCTGAATAAATACATTTATCTTTGTCCATATTATAACCGAAAACAAACGAAACAGCAATCTTCCCATTTTTTGTATTTCTTTCTTTTTTTTGTTGTTTTTCAGTGACTTTCTTCGATTTTTTTGGACATTTTTATATTTTTGTCTAATCACGTTAACTTTCAAACAAAATCATTTATTGTTTACTATGAAATACAATTACCTATCAAAACTCAAAAAAAGTGCTGAAATAACAAAAAAACTCCATTATAAGTCGAATAAGTACATTTTCAAGACAAAAAAAACAGGCTATAATATGCCTAGCAAAATAAAATAAGCGAAATTTGGCGTTTCGTAAATAAATATTATATAAAAAGGAGATATAAAATGAAGGTTTTAGTAATTAACTGCGGTAGCTCTTCCCTGAAATATCAGGTTATTGATTCTGAGACAGAACACGTTCTCGCAAAAGGTTTATGTGAAAGAATCGGTATTGATGGTGTTTTAACTTACCAGCCAGCTGGTCAGGATAAAATCAAATACGAAGCTGCAATGCCTGCACATCGCCAGGCTGTTGAACTTGTATTAAAACAGTTAACTGACCCTGAAAATGGTATATTAAAATCCATCGACGAAATTGATGCTGTTGGACATCGTATGGTACATGGTGGAGAGAAATTTGCTTGTTCCACATTACTTACAGACGAAGTATTAAAGACAGTAGAATCTTGTAACGACTTAGCTCCACTTCACAACCCTCCTACATTAGTTGGTGTTGCTGCTTGTAAAGAGCTTCTTCCTACAACTCCAATGGTTGGTGTATTCGATACAGCTTTCCATCAGACTATGCCACCAGAAGCTTACATCTATGGTCTTCCATACGAGTACTACGAGAAATATGCTGTTCGTCGTTACGGTTTCCACGGAACATCTCACAAATATGTTTCTTTAAGAGCTGCTGAGATTCTTGGTAAAAAACCAGAAGATTTAAAAATCGTTGTATGTCACCTTGGTAATGGTTCTTCCATCTCCGCTGTTGATGGTGGAAAATGTGTAGATACTTCTATGGGTCTTACTCCATTAGAGGGTCTTGTAATGGGTACACGTTCTGGTGATATCGACCCTACTTGTATCGAATTCATCGCTCACAAAGAGAACCTTTCTCTTGAAGAAGTTATGGATATCGTAAATAAAAAGTCTGGTGTTCTTGGTATTTCCGGTGTTTCTTCTGACTTCCGTGACCTTGATGAAGCTGCAAAAGCTGGTAACAAACGTGCTGATTTAGCTTTAAGAGTATTTGCTCACTCCGTAGTTAAATACATCGGAAGTTTCATCGCCGTTATGAATGGTGTTGATGCTATCGTATTTACAGCTGGTATCGGTGAGAACGACGATATCATCCGTTCAAGAATTATCGAACACTTCGATTTCCTTGACACAACTTTAGACCAGAAAGCAAACAAGATGCATGGAGAAGAACGTATTATCTCTACTCCAGACTCTAAAGTAAAAGTTATCTGTATCCCAACAAACGAAGAGCTTGCAATTTGCCGCGATACAGTTGAAATCGTTACTAAGAAAATGGTAGAAGATACAGTGAAAGATGTTTTAAGTAACAACTAATTCTTTCCCTATTTTTTATCATATCTTCATTACTTAATATAAAGAATCCCCCGGAAAGTTCCTCATCCGGGGGATTCGATTTTTATTCAATTCTTATTTTCTACGAAGGATTCGAATAGAGTTAAGCAGGCACAATACCGATACCCCTGTATCAGCAAATACTGCAATCCACATATTTGCGAATCCAAAAAGTCCCATAATCATAACGATAATTTTAATTGCAAGTGCAAATATAACGTTCTGCCAGGAAATACTGTTTGTCATTTTCGCGATGCTGATAGCTTCTGGAATCGCTTTCATTTCTGAGTTCATGAATACAACATCTGCTGCTTCGATTGCTGCATCTGCTCCGCTTCCCATCGCTGCTCCAACGTCTGCTCCAGCAAGTACTGGTGCATCGTTGATACCATCTCCGACAAACATAACCGCTCCGTGATTTTCTCTGATTTTCTTTAATTCAGATAATTTATCCTGAGGAAGTAACTTAGCGTGCACTTCGTCAATTCCTGTCTCTTTTGCTACAACATCTGCACTTTCCTGTGCATCACCAGTAAGCATTGCTGTAATAATTCCCTGTTTCTTTACAGCAGCGATTGCATCTTTTGCATCCTCTTTTACTGTATCAGAAATTATAATATTTCCAACAAACTTACCATTTAAAGCAACGAGTACTTCTGTACCAAAGTTTTCTTTCTGATATGCACTAAGGTCTACATTCTGTTCGTCCATAAGCTTTCTGTTACCACAGAGAATAACTCCCTGGTTAAGCTCTGCACGAATACCATGTCCTGCAATTTCTTCTACTTTAGATGGTCTTTCAATAGAAAGTCCTTTTGCCTGTGCAGCCTCTACGATGCTGTTTCCGATTGGATGTGTAGAAGATAATTCACAGCTTGCACTGATTGCTAATAACTCATTGGCAGTCATTGCATTACCTGCTGGATTTGCTTTCTGAACTACAAAGTTACCCTTTGTAATTGTTCCAGTCTTATCCATTACGACTGCTTTTACATTTTTCAGGCTTTCAATAGCAACTCCACCCTTAAAAAGAATACCTTTCTTAGATCCAGCTCCGATTCCTGAGAAGAATGCCAGCGGTACACTTAATACTAACGCACATGGACAACTGATAACTAAGAATGTCAGTGCTGTATAAATAGATGCTGTTCCGCTTGTTCCATGGATAGTATTTACTGTTCCTGTGTAAGCACTGTCTACGAAGAAGTGCCAGTTCATAGAATCTGGTAAAATAAATGGAAGAACAAGTGCTACAAATAATGCAAAGAATACAACAAATGGTGTATATACTCTTGCAAAACGAGTAATAAATTTATCAATGTTTGGTTTACTTGCTGCTGCATTTTCTACAGAATCAAGAATTCTTGTTACCATAGATTCTTCAAGAACCTTTTCTACACGAATCTTTAACTGTCCAGATGTATTTACACATCCAGAAACGATGTTATCCCCAACCTTTGCCATAACAGGTATAGGCTCACCGGTAACTGGTGAAGTATCAATACGGCTCTCTCCATCAATAATCACACCATCTAATGGAATACGATCACCAGGACGAACTAAAAGGATATCCCCCACATTAGCCTCTTCTGCATCAATAACACGGATATCATTTCCAACAACAAGATTAACAACTTCCGGTCTTAAGTCAACCGCTTCCATAATCTGAGAACGACTCTGCTCAGTTGCTTTTTCTTCAAAATATTCACCGATACGATAGAACAGCATTACACCTACTGCTTCTGGAAATTCCTGAATACAGAAAGCTCCGATTGTTGCAATACACATAAGGAAGTTCTCATCAAATACCTGACCTTTCATAATATTCTTGCCAGCTGTGATTAATACCTTGCCACCAAGAACTAAATAAGCAATCAGGAACAGGGCAAACATTGGAATGGTTGGTACATTTCCTACATGCTCAAGAATTTCACCAATGATGAAAATAACTGCCCCTACGCCAATACTTACAAGGGGATTACTAAGAGAAAACTTCTTCTCGCCTTTTTCTTCAGATTTTATCACTTTATTGTCCTTTGGAACAATTGTGATTCCATCTTCCATCGCATCGATTGTTTCTTTAATCATCGGAATCATCTGATCTGGATTCTTTGCAGAAAGCTTCATCTGCTTTGTCGCATAAGTAATTGTCAGATCATCCACACCATTTAATGTTCTTAACTTTGCTTCAATCTTTGCTGCACAGTTCGCACAGTCAAGACCTTCTAAAATATATACCTTTGTATTAGAAATGCCGCTTGGCTTCTTACGCTGTCTTGGAACAATTGTTACTCCATCTTCAATAGAATCTACAACTGCCTGCATCTTTGGAAGTAACTCTGCCTGATTATTTGCTGAAACTCGAAGCTGCTTTGTTGCAAATGCTACAGAAGCGAATCCAACTTCCGGCATCTGACGAATCTTCGCCTCAATCTTTGCCGCACAATTTGCACAGTCGATTCCCTCTAAAATATATACTTTCTTTTCCAAATCTTCATCTGGCATATGACAGTTACATTTTGCAAGGCTCTCTCCACAAACATCACAATATTCTACATAAGAATTACACTGCTCACACTGACATCCTTCCGGATGTCCTTCTACCTGATGATGGTCTACCTCAAAATGGGTGTGTGATCGAGTTGCCTGTGGTTTTGCCGGACCGTGATTGTGATGATGGTCATGACCGCATCCGCACTCTTCTCCATGGTCATGGTGGTGATGATGCTCATGGCCATGGTCGTGGCCGCATCCGCATTCCTCTTCATGATCATGGTGGTGATGCTCATGGCCATGGTCGTGGCCGCATCCGCATTCCTCTTCATGGTC
>NZ_CAKRCF010000078.1 GCF_934307085.1 uncultured Anaerobutyricum sp. | reverse complement strand
TCTTATCTAAAGACTTCTGAAAATTCGGCTACAGTGTCTTAAATAACGGCGTCTGTTCAAACCGACAAATCAGAATTCTTCGAACATTCTTCGCAAAGTCCATGAAGTAAATCCCCGCTACATTGTAACTGAAAATGATGTTCTGCCATAATATGTTCTCTTAATTCATCCATAAATCCGCAGTCTAAATGCATTACTTTTCCGCATTTTATACATTTTAAATGAAGATGTTCCCTACAGTGTCCTTTTTCTCCTGCATACTGATATACCGCTTTATCAGAATTCACATCTGAATATTTAATAATGATATTCTCCGCACAAAGTTTATCAAGCAGGCGATAAACCGTTGTTGTATTTACACTAATTTCCTTTTCTTCAAGATGCTTTTTTATATCTGCAGCACTTATTGTAGTGGAACAATTTTTTTTCAGATAATCAAGAATTACTAATCTGTTTTTTGTTGTATAGGATTTTCTTTCTTTCACCATATCTGGCACTTCCCTTCTTTTATATCCCTACAAATCATTTTACTCAGATTTCTCTTCTGCGTCAATGTTACTATTTAATTCATCTGTAGTTCGCTTAATAAGTTAAACAGTAACTCAATTCTCTTCTTCGAATTTATCCATATTTTCTGTTTTTCCAATTGTTACAATAATATCCCCCGATTGAAAACGATAATCTGGCAGGATTTCTATATTGGTCTGCTCTCCATTTTCGATGGCAATAATATTTAGCTTATATTTTCGGCGAATTTCTGATTCCTGTACGCTTTTTCCGATTAAATTTTTTCTAACAGGAATCTGACGGATTTCTACGCTGTTGCTTAAAGAAACAAAATCAAGAAAATTATCAGATACTAACTTTTTACCAAGACGAAGTGCCATGTCTCTTTCGGGATAAACTACTTCCGCTCCAAGTTTTTTTAATACTGCTCCTTGCTCTTCACTTGTTGCTTTTGCAATAACATGAGGTACACCCAGCTCTATTGCAGACATCGTTGTTAATATGCTGACATCCACTTTTTCCCCAATGCAGATAATGGCAACATCACAGTTCTGGATTCCTATTTCTTTTAAGGTTTCCATACTAAGATTCTCCGCAACAAAGGCATAGTCTGTATAGCGACGTATATTTTTTATTTTTTCCTCACTTCTGTCAACGGCGATGACTTCCTTTCCGGCCTGTGCAAGTGCAATTGCAAGGGCTGTTCCGAAACGTCCAAGTCCGATGACTCCATAGGCTGTTCCACGATTTTTTCTCATTTCTATTTCCTTTCTTTCGAATTTTTATTTTTCTATCCTTTTTCTTATACAAAATTTAGTTCCCATTTTTGTGAAGTACTCGGAAATTGAATTACCGAGGATTCCCTCTAAATTTTCTAATTGTGTATTCCAAATTTGTTTATATCTATTTTTGTCCATTTATTTTTCTATTCGCTTTTTATATTCATTTTTTTCAATTTTTTATATATTCAATTTCTTCTATCTCTTATCCAATTGAAATCATTTCTTCTGAATATCTTGCATTTGGTGTTATATCTTTGCTCCATACAGAAAGCAGGGTAAAGGCTCCAACACGTCCTGTAAACATTAATAGAATAATGAGTATTTTTGCTGCTACACCAAGTTCCGGTGTAATTCCGGTGGAAAGCCCGGCGGTACTTAATGCGGATACTACCTCAAATATAATCTGTATAAAGTCATATTTCGGTTCAAATACACACATCAAAAAAGTTGCAACACATAAAATAGCAACGGATAATACCGTAATCATAAATGCTTTTGAAATATTTTCTTCGGAAATGCTACGTTTAAATGCATGTGCTGACTTTTTTCTTCCCATGCATTTTAATGCCTGAACCATCACAAATATCGTTGTCGTTTTTACTCCACCGCCAGTTGATCCAGGAGAGGCTCCGATAAACATGAGGATACACATTGCAAAGAGACCCGCTTTAGAAAAACTTCCTATGTCATATGTGGAAAATCCTGCTGTTCTCGTTGTCATGCTCTGAAAAAATGCACCCATCCATGTAATATGTTCTGTTACTTTTAAAATAATTGTCCCCACAATTAATAAAACAGCTGTCATAGAAATCGCAACTTTTGAATGCAAACATAATTTTTTAAAGCTTTTTTGCTTCACAATATCTACAAGTACAAGGAATCCAAGTCCGCCGACAATAACTAAAATATCTGTCGTGATATTTAGCAGAATATTATCTTTGTAAGGAATGAGGTTATGCATTCCTCCAAGATTATCAAAACCTGCATTATTAAATGCTGCGATAGAATGAAAAATGCTAATTCCAACTGCATGAAGCGGGGAATAATCTTTTCGAAATACAAAAAAGCTTACAATTGCTCCTGCTGCTTCAAATCCAAGCGTAATCGCAAGAACAACTCTTACGAGACGCACCATCCCATGATACGTATCAACATTTAATGCTTCTTTTACCATAAGACGACTTTTAATACTCACTCTTTTTCCTGCCGCTATAATCAGACCCACACCAACAGATGCGATTCCCAGACCGCCAATCTGTATAAGTGCTGCGACAATTGCCTGTCCTATTGCAGTAAAACTGTCTGCCGTATCAACAACGACAAGACCGGTAACGCAGACTGCACTCGTTGATGTAAATAATGCGTTAAGAAAAGAAAGATGCACTCCTTTTTTTAAGGAAAATGGCATCACTAACAAAACGGCTCCTACTAGAATTACCGCACTAAAGCCCATTGCGATAATCCTGCTTGGACTTTGCTTCTTTAAACTATCAAATATTTGTTTCATTACTTCCTCTTTTCTTTTTTCTATCTGGATACTTATTATTCTTCCTGCTCCTTTTCTGCTTTCTTTCCTGGCAACTTCCTTACAATCGCATAATCTATCATATGATTCTTAATATTTTCTACATCAATCTTTAAACTATTCGCTTCAATAGAAAACTTTTCACCCTCTGCGGGAACCCTTCCGATTGCATCCCATACAAAACCGCTGAATGTATCAAATATTTCTGGAAATTCAACATCAAGAGCTTCTGACACCTCATCAAGCTGCGCACAACCCTGAATTCTCCACACACCTTCTGCGATTCTTTTAATATCTTCTGGCTTTATCGGCATTTCCTCTTCTTCTAACTCCCCAACTAAAGCCTCTACTAAATCATGTAATGTGACAATACCACTCATTCCGCCGTACTCATCAAGAACAACTGCAAAATAAATTCTTGTCTGCTTCATGTTTGCGAATAATACATTTGCCTTCATATTCTCCGGTACAAAATATGGCGTATCTACGGTATGTTTCATCACGTACTCTTTGGATTTATCTTCTGAACGGAAATAATCCTTCGTGTCAAGAATACCCACAACATCTTCCTGATTGGAATCAATAATTGGAAAATGTGAAAAACGGCATTCCCTGATTGTCTTTTCCCACTCCTCGGCATTATCCTCCAGATTTAAGCAAACTAAATCTCTTCTTCGCGTACTGACCTGTTCTGCCGTCGTATCATTAAACTCAAATACATTCTGAATGAGTTTGCTTTCTTCATTCTGAATCGTTCCCTGTTCTTTTCCTTCCGCAAGCATCATACGGATTTCTTCCTCTGTCACCACTTCCTGTTCTTCTTCTGGATTAATTCCTATAATCCGTAAAAACAGACTAGAAGAAACACTGAGCAATGCTGCAAGTGGTGCAAAAATCTTTGCAAAGAAGAACAGGATTCCTACCATCTTAAAAGAATCCTCCTCCGACTTACTCATCGCAATTCTTTTCGGCAAAATCTCTCCAAATAGCAGATTCACATAGGTAAGAAGCAATGCCGCCACAACAATAGCAATAACAGACAAAACCTGTCCCGATACAGAGATATTCCATTTCTCCAATAAATGTATACTGCCTTTTTTTAAAAATCCACCAACATACACTGCCACAAAGGCTCCGCTAAGCAGGCTGGCAAATGTCACCGCTGATTCTATCGTCTCAAGGAACCTCGCCGGCTTCTTTAACAGCGTTGCTGCTTTCTCTGCCCGCTTATCTCCTTCCTCTGCCATCTGCTTTACTTTTGCTTCATTCATGGAAATAACCGAAATCTCTGCATTTGAAAAAATCGCATTCAATATAATCAATACAATTTGTAACACTAATATACCAATCATTTTCTTAAAAAAATTCCTCCATATGTAATAGAACCCATTATATCATAAAAGAAGGAAAAATATAACATAGTATAAAAAGATATTACTCTGATTCACTTTCTCTAATTTTTTCACTAATTTGTTGATCTACGAGTAAACATCCGCTATAAAACCTTTGAAAAATCGAATTTAAATACTATATTTTTAATATACTGTTATGGATTCACTATATTTTCTCATAAAATCACACTATTCTGGGGAATCCCCAAATTCCTCTAACTGGTTTTCTGAGCTGCCAACGCACAGAACTCCTGAAGCTAAATAAAGCATATTTGTGGCCTCGGAGCAAGGTTTGGATGTGAGCGCTTTAAGCGAATATTCAAACCGCCGCGACTAAAGTCACAAATATGCTTTATTTAGCTTCAGGAGTTCGTCTGCTCCGCAGCCTCAAAAATCAGAATCTATTTTTTGAGAAAGGAGAAAAATCCCTTCTTCTCATATGGTTCTTCTTTTATATCGAGGACTTCATATCCTGTTTCAGAAATTGCTGCTTTTAATTTGTCAGAGTCAATCACCTCGTTTGCAACAATTACTGTCTCTCCCTTTTTATGAGAAGATGTAACCTTTTTTACATTGAATTTCTGTCTAATCGTATCATTTACATGGCTTTCGCACATTCCACAGGACATTCCGTCTATTCTTAAAGTAAGCTGTACCATTTTAATCTCTCCTTTTATAATATAGTTTTCCCAGTATTTTAATCGGAAAATACTATTTTATTATAAGCATTCCTTATAATTGAGGCAAGAGGAGGTATTGAGAAAAATTATCAGGCAATTACTGAATCTATTAATAATCAAAATAAATCACTATGACTTCCTGTTATTGTTAAATATAAATTATATCCACATTTCCTCTTCAATCCAGTCCAATGCCTCTTCATAATCTTTCCGTGCTTCCTCGATTTTCAGAGGGTCCTGTCTGTCAAGGATTCTCTCAAACTGCTGGGTTACCATCTCAAGCTGTTCTCTGAGTTCTCCTGTGGTTTCTTCATAAAGTCGTTCGCCTCGAAGGAGTAGAACCTTGTTCTTTTCCTGTTCTCTTGGTGGAATTTTAAGATAGGAAAGCTCTTTCATGCGTGCTTTCATCTCTTCTTCTGTCATGCTGTTTTCCTGATTCTTTATGAGGCGGGTTACGGTCTCTCCGGTGGAGACGATTTTAGCCTCGACTTCAAGTAACGCATTAATATCATAAGTATAAGTAATGTCAATCTGTTCCTTTCCAGCCTCGTTATCCGGGACGGTAAGTTTTAATGTTCCAAGGGAAACATTGTTTGAGGCAAATCGGCTCTCGCCCTGTAATATGTGTATTTCTACCTGTGTCTGGTGATCGTAAACGGTAAAGAAGTGCTGTGTTCTGCTGGCTGGGATTACGGTATTTCTCTCGATAATCGGACAAAAATGATTGCCTTCTAAGTGGTCATCCTCTGTCTTCACAGATACTTCTGTTCCGAGGGTAAATGGGCAGACATCGGTAAGAATGACTTCTTTTACTGCTTCCTTTCGCTCTTTCATCGCTGCCTGAATTGCCGCTCCAAGTGCGACTGCCTCATCCGGGTTAATGCTTGTATCTGGCACTCTGCCAAATAATTTGCTGACGAATTTACGGACAAGCGGCATCTTCGTTGTGCCACCGACTAATACAACTTCATCAATTTCTCTGGCTTTTACACCAGCATCTGAAAGACTTTTTCTTACCGGAGTCTTAATGCGATCTAAAAGTTGATTGCTCATTTTCTCAAAAGCACCTCTTGGAATCAGTGTTTCCACTTTTTCCCCATTAACGGATGCCTGCATCCGGTAAAACCCATCTGCTGTGGCATTACATTTACTTTTTTCTGCCTGATTACGGTAGTAAGATTTTTCTTTGAGAGAAAGATTCTCCTCCGTAAGTCCGTGTTCTTTGTAAAATTGTTCTACAATCAGGTTTGTAAAATCTTCACCGCCAAGATAGTTATCTCCGGCAACGGCTCTTACTTCAAGAATGTCGTCAAACAGCTCAAGTATAGATACGTCAAAAGTGCCGCCGCCAAGGTCAAAGACAAGAAAGCGGGTATTATCATTTTTCTGATAAAGTCCGTAAGCTATCGCCGCCGCTGTCGGTTCACTGATAATTCGTTCCACCTTCAAACCTGCCAGTTCACCTGCCTGCTTTACTGCTTTTCTTTTTACTTCATTAAAATACGCGGGAACGCTGATAACTGCTTCTGTTACTTCCTCTCCAAGATAAACTTCCGCATCCTCTTTTAAAGAACGAAGAACCATTGCAGAAAGTTCTGTTGCTGTAAATACTTTATCACCAAGTTTAAATTCCTTCCGGCTTCCCATACTTCTCTTAAATAAATTTGCGGTCTGGTCTGGATAAACCGCCATTCGCTCTAACGCTGTTTTCCCTACATAAACCTGGTCATTTTCATCTATACTAACTACCGATGGAGTCAGTCTTTCTCCTAATCGATTTGGAATAATTTCAGGTCCATGTTCTGTATAATACGCCGCAAGAGAATTTGTCGTTCCTAAATCAATTCCAATAATCACCGTGTTTCCTCCTGTAA
>NZ_CAKRCF010000077.1 GCF_934307085.1 uncultured Anaerobutyricum sp. | reverse complement strand
AACAAAAACCGAGGAGGGTACTTATAATGAGAAAAAAAGTCGTAGCAATGATGATGGCAGCAGCTTTAGTAGTTTCTACAGCAGCTTGTGGTAGCAGCGGTAGCAGCAGCAAGAGCGAATCAAACACAGGAAGTCAGGCAGCAGCAACTTCTGAAGTGGCAAACAAAGATAAACCACTCGTATGGTTTAACCGTCAGCCTTCTAACAGTTCTACAGGAGAACTGGATAAGACAGCTCTTAACTTTAACAAAGATACTTACTATGTAGGTTTCGATGCAAACCAGGGTGCTGAAGTTCAGGGTCAGATGGTTAAAGATTATATCGAGAAAAATATTGATAAGATTGACCGTAACGGTGATGGTGTTATCGGATACGTTTTAGCAATCGGTGATATCGGACATAACGATTCTATCGCTCGTACAAGAGGTGTTCGTAAAGCTCTTGGAACAGGCGTTGAGAAAGATGGAGAAATCAACAGTGCTCCTACAGGAACAAACACAGATGGAAAAGCTGCAGAGGTTCAGGATGCAGAACTTGAAGTAAATGGAAAGAAATATGTTGTAAGAGAGCTTGCTTCTCAGGAAATGAAGAACTCAGCTGGAGCTACATGGGATGCAGCAACGGCAGGTAACGCTATCGGAACATGGTCATCTTCATTTGGAGATTCCATTGATGTAGTTGTTTCTAACAACGATGGAATGGGAATGTCAATGTTTAACGCATGGTCAAAAGATAACAAAGTTCCTACATTTGGATATGATGCAAACAGTGATGCAGTAGCAGCCATCGCAGAAGGTTACGGCGGAACAGTTAGCCAGCATGCCGACGTTCAGGCTTACCTTACACTTAGAGTACTTCGTAACGCACTTGACGGTGTTGACGTAGACACAGGTATCGGAACTGCTGATGAAGCAGGAAATGTTCTTAGCGAAGATGTATACAAATATAGCGAAGAAGATCGTTCTTACTATGCATTAAATGCAGCAGTTACAGCAGATAACTACAAAGATTTCACAGATTCTACAGTTGTTTGGGAACCAGTATCTAACCAGTTAGATTCCTCCAAACATCCTACAAAGAAAGTATGGCTCAATATCTACAACGCTTCTGATAACTTCTTAAGCTCAACATATCAGCCACTTTTACAGAACTATGATGATCTTTTAAATCTTGATGTAGAGTACATCGGTGGTGATGGACAGACAGAATCTAACATTACAAACCGTCTTGGAAACCCAAGCCAGTACGATGCATTTGCAATCAACATGGTTAAGACAGATAATGCAGCTTCTTACACAGCTATTTTAAATCAGTAATCGCAGCCATTTAAGGCAAATAATTTACAGAGAAATTTATATGTAAGTTATTATAGAAAGAAACGATATAGAGACTTATATAAAAAACTGTATCAAGCTTACATAAGACTGTGAATTAGAATTGTGCTTATATGATGAAAAAACTTTAATAGTACAAACCATTTTGGGGCTGCCGAGCTAAGAGGGCATAACAACATAGATGCCGGATAGTGAGACAGCCCCATATTTAAGAAGCAAGATGTCAGTAAATATCTTAATTATAGGAGCAGAAAAGTATGGAGGATAAGAGAGAAGATATTATCTTATCGATACGTGGTATGAGTAAATCATTTGGACGTAACAGAGTACTTGACCACATCAATTTAGATGTGAAAAGAGGAACCGTTATGGGCCTGATGGGAGAAAATGGTGCCGGTAAGTCAACAATGATGAAGTGTCTTTTTGGTACATACCAGAAAGATGAAGGAAATATATATCTGGAGGGAAAGGAAGTAAACTTTTCCGGACCGAAGGATGCCCTTGAAAATGGAATCGCGATGGTACATCAGGAATTAAACCAGTGCCTGGAAAGAAACGTAGTGGATAATCTTTTCCTTGGAAGATATCCGGTAAATTCACTTGGAGTTATCGATGAAAAGCGAATGAAAAATGAGGCTTCCAAGCTATTCCGAAGATTGGGAATGACAGTAAACTTAGAGCAGCCGATGCGGAATATGTCTGTATCCCAGAGACAGATGTGTGAGATTGCGAAAGCGATTTCCTATAATTCCAAAGTAATTGTATTAGATGAGCCAACTTCATCCCTTACAGTACAGGAAGTAGATAAACTTTTTGAAATGATGAGAATGTTACGAGATCAGGGAATTTCTCTTATCTATATTTCTCACAAGATGGATGAGATTTTTGAAATCTGTGATGAAATCTCCGTTCTTCGAGACGGTAATCTTGTTATGACAAAAAGTGCAAAAGAAACAAACATGAACGAACTGATTACAGCAATGGTAGGTCGAGTTCTTGAGAACCGATTCCCACCAGTAGATAATCAGCCAGGAGATGTTGTTTTATCTGTTCAGCATTTGTCAACAAAGTTTGAGCCATATTTACAGGATGTTTCCTTCGATGTACATGAGGGCGAGATTTTTGGACTTTATGGTCTGGTTGGAGCTGGACGTACAGAATTGTTAGAGACAATTTTTGGTATACGAACAAGAGCAGCAGGTCGAGTATATTTAAATAATAAACTTATGAATTTCAGTTGTGCAAAAGAAGCGATGGATTATGGATTTGCCCTTATCACAGAGGAAAGAAAGGCAAATGGACTTTTCTTGAAAGGTGACTTAACTTTTAATACCACAATCGCTAATTTAAATGCATACAAAAAAGGAGTTGCAATTTCTGACCCTAAGATGATAAAGGCGACTTCAAACGAAATCAAGATTATGCATACGAAATGTATGGGCCCTGGGGATATGATCTCAAGTCTTTCTGGTGGAAACCAGCAGAAAGTTATTTTTGGAAAATGGCTGGAGCGAAGCCCACAGGTATTCATGATGGATGAGCCGACTCGTGGTATCGATGTTGGAGCAAAATATGAAATTTATGAGTTGATTATCCAGATGGCAAAACAAGGAAAAACAATCATCGTTGTTTCATCCGAGATGCCAGAGATTCTTGGAATTACAAACCGCATTGGTGTTATGTCGAACGGACATCTTTCCGGAATTGTAAATACCAAGGAGACCAATCAGGAAGAACTTTTAAGACTCAGTGCAAAATACCTATAATTAAGGGAGAAGATAGATATGGCTAATGGTGAAATTCTTACGGCTGAACAGGAAAGAAAACTGAGACAGCCTATTGATGAATATGTTGGTAAAATCCAAAAAGAAATTGATGAATTAAGAGAACATGGTACAGCAGAAGTAATTGAGTACCAGAATCTTATCGCAAATGTAAAAAGAGATAAAACACTCTCTAAAGGAGAGAAAGAATCCGAAATTAAAGAATTTGAAGCAAAGTTAAATCAGGCAAAATCTGTAGAAGCTCAGAATAAAGATAAAGTAGCAAAACTTATCGCTGATGCGGAAAGCTATCTGAAAGAAAACTTTGAAAAACTGTATTATAATGCAGTAAAAGAAAGCTGTGAAGTGGAAAAAGCAAAAGCTTTAGAGGACCACAAGCAGCGTCTTGCTAATTTAGAAAAAGAGCATAAAGAAGCACTGGCAGGTATGTCTGACCAGGTTGAGATTAAAGAAGAGAACTACGTACATAAAAACCGTATTTCTAATGAAAAGTTAGAGCTGGAAAAAGAAAAACAGCGTATTAAAGACAGAAAACACGATGCCTTTACTTATAAGTATCATTTGATAGATTTATTGCGGTTGTCAGAATTCACATTTGCAGAAGAGATGGCACAGAAGTGGGAAAACTACAAATATACGTTTAACCGCAGAAGCTTCCTTTTACAGAATGGATTGTATATTGCCATTATTTTAATCTTCGTTGCGTTATGTGTAATCACTCCAATTAAAAAAGGAACCCCTCTACTCACATATAATAACGTACTGAACATTCTCCAGCAGGCTTCACCTAGAATGTTCCTTGCCCTTGGTGTTGCTGGATTGATCCTCCTTACAGGTACAGACTTGTCTGTTGGACGAATGGTTGGTATGGGTATGACGGCCGCAACCATCATTATGCATCAGGGAGTAAATACAGGTTCTGTATTTGGACATATTTTTGATTTTACAAACATTCCAGTTGGTGGAAGAGTAGTTTTAGCATTAATTGTATGTATTGTTTTATGTACGGTATTTACAAGTATTGCAGGATTTTTTACAGCAAAGTTTAAGATGCATCCGTTCATATCGACAATGGCGAATATGCTTGTTATCTTCGGTTTAGTAACATATGCAACAAAGGGTGTATCTTTTGGTTCTATCGAAGCAACGATTCCAAACATGATCATTCCAAAAGTAAATGGATTCCCTACCATTATTTTATGGGCATTAGCAGCAATCGTAATCGTATGGTTTATCTGGAATAAGACAACATTTGGAAAGAATCTGTATGCAGTTGGTGGAAATCCTGAAGCAGCAGCTGTTTCCGGTATCTCCGTATTTGCAGTTACACTTGGAGCATTCGTTATGGCTGGTATCCTTTATGGATTTGGTTCCTGGCTTGAATGTGCCAGAATGGTAGGTTCCGGTTCCGCCGCTTATGGACAGGGCTGGGATATGGATGCCATTGCAGCCTGCGTAGTTGGTGGTGTATCCTTTACTGGTGGTATTGGTAAGATTTCCGGTGTAGTTACAGGTGTATGTATCTTCACAGCATTAACCTATTCCCTTACCATTCTCGGTATTGATACAAACCTTCAGTTCGTATTCTCAGGTATCATCATTCTTGTAGCAGTAACACTTGACTGTCTGAAATACGTTCAGAAAAAATAGTTAATTTCTTTCCTCTTTTGTTATAAAATATATGTAATAGAGATGTCAGTATATATTATGCTCCCCCTGCATAGTATCTGGCATCTCTATTTGTATTAGAGTGTGCTTGAAAAATATTTTTTAACCGATTTTAAGTAAGATTTACTTATGTTTTGAAAATTGATATAATATCAATAAGTTAGGAGAGAGGATATGTATACATTATTACTAGTTGATGACGAAGAAGAAGTAACACAGATAATCGCAAGAAAAGTAAAATGGAACGAATTGGGATTTTCTGTTGTGGGACATGCAAATAATGGATTGAAAGCATTAGAAATGTTAGAGGAAATGCAGCCAGATGTGGTAATGACAGACATACGTATGCCATATATGGATGGGCTTGAACTGTGCGGTCAGATAAGAGAAAAATATCCGGCAACAAAGCTGGTTTTATTTACTGGATTCGATGATTTTGAATATGCCAAAGAAGCCGTTCACCTTGAGATTGAGGAGTACATATTAAAGCCATTAAATGCAGCAGAGATTACGAAAGTTTTTGAAAATTTAAAGAAAAAGCTAGATCAGGAAATTAATGAAAAGAGAAGTGCAGAGCTTCTTAAGAAGTACTATAAGGATTCCCTGCCTCTTTTGCAGGCGAACTTTTATTCCACGCTGATAGAGGGAAGAGTTCCAGAGGAAGAACTCACCAAATATCTCACGAATTATCAGATTGATTTTACCGGGCCATTGTATGGCTGTGTGCTTATCCACACTTCAACAACACAGGCGCCAAAAGACATTGATGTTCAGCTCTTATCTATTTCTGTCGATAAGCAGGCAGGAGAGCGGCTTACAAAAAAATGGAGAGCGAAGAAGTTTAATTATCTGGGTGATACGGTGATGATTGTACAACTTGAAAGCAAGAAAGAAGTTTCAGAGCTGACCGATTCCTGTGACCGATTCTGCAAATATGTGCATCATATGATAGGAGCAGTTGTGACCGTTGGTGTAGGACAGATTTGTGACAGAGTTCTTGATCTTGTGAAGTCGTATCAGAGTGCAAGGGAAGCGGTTTCTTACCGTGTATTATACGGAAGTAATCAGGCGATTAACTTAAAAGAAATAGCCCCGCAAAGAAAAGTGGCAACAGAGCCAGCGGATGGAACGGAGTTAGCATATCTTTTCAAAATGATTTGTCTTGGGAAAAAAACAGATGTCAAGGACGCAGTAGAACGGTACATGGAGCGTAAGATTATTCCATTAAAGTCATTGGAGAGATACCATGTCGCGGTAATGGAACTTATCAGTGAAATCTATCATTTCATGGCAAATAATGAGCTGGATATTCAGAAATTATCAGGTGGAACAGGGCAGCTATATAATCTATTAAGCAATATGGAAGCAAAAATTCTTGAAAAATGGCTTTTAAATCTTTGCCTGGTATTACAAGAAGATATGGCAAATGCCAGAGATCATTCTAAGAAGTCACTTATTGATCAGGCAAAGGAATATGTACATAATAATTATTCGAATGAAACTCTTGGATTAGATGATATATGTAGTGAATTGGGCGTATCGAATTCTTATTTTTCCAGTGTATTTAAAAAAGAAACAGGAAAGTCCTTTATTGGTTATCTTACAGGCTACCGTATGGAAAAGGCAGCCCGTATGCTTGTGGAGACGAGTGAAAAGAGTTATATGATTGCGAAAAGTGTAGGATACACGGATCCGAATTATTTTAGCTATGTATTTAAGAGACAGTATGGGGTATCCCCGTCAAAATATAGGACAGAATATGAAAGTATTTAAAAAAGTATTTGAGAAAATAAGTGGACAAAAAACGTCTAGACACAAAACGTTTAAGCATAAAATATTTACCTATAAACCAGGAAATATCCAGACGACATTAATGATTGCATTTTCTGTTGTGTCAGCAGTCATTTTATTATGTATGGGAAGTGTGATGTATTTACGTTTTTCCAGTATGTCCCAGAAGGAAATATTAGAAAATAATCAGAGGTTAATGGATCAGACTGTAGAAAGTGTAGAAGACTACCTGATTAATATGCGTCAGGTATCAGATGCCTTATATTATAACATCATAAAAGAAAGTGATATATCCAGTCAGTCTGATAAGATTCATAACGGAATGAATCTTTTATATGAGGCAAATAGAGAGAATCTGCGAAGTATTGCCATCTATAATCAATCTGGAAGTTTAATGGAGGCAGAACCGGTTGTGGCACAAAAAGAAGATCCGAATGTAACAAAGCAGGACTGGTTTATTCAGGCAATGAATCAGATGGAAAATATTCATTTTTCCACACCGCATATACAGAACTTATTTGATGATGGAACGCAGCAATATTA
>NZ_CAKRCF010000076.1 GCF_934307085.1 uncultured Anaerobutyricum sp. | reverse complement strand
ACACAGAAAGGAAAAACTGGACAGTATCGTGGTGTTAAGATTGATATGAACCTCCTGCCACAGCTTCAGGTAGACATCGTTGTATCCACAGTACCACCGGAATTAGTTGTAGAAGCCGCAAAGAAAGCCCTCTACACCGGCGAGTACGGAGATGGTAAGATTTTCCTTTATGATGTAGAAAATGTTGTAAGAATTCGAACAAATGAAACAGGAATTGCAGCATTAGATAACGAAAAATAGTAATTTATTTGGTGAGATGATAATAGACGCCGCTATGGAGTAGCATAAAGTCCTTCCCAGAAGCGTCTGTTCATCTCACAAATTACTATTTGATAAAGTGGTATTTTTCCCTAAATAGTGTATAATCTAAAAATATAAATTAAGAAAACATATTTTTAGAAAGGCAAAAGATAAAATGCGACATTTTGATATCATAAAATGGCTGTGGGTAGCTGGAATTGTATACACATTTTTGCAGGGATATAACTTCTATACACAAAGGCAGGGGGAGATGGCAGTTGCCTGTGCTTTCCTTTGTGCTTTTTGTATTTGCCAGTTTGTCAGACGATTATACACACTTTATTATTTACATATGAAAATGAAAAATATTGATAAGTTAAATGGAAGGGCATTTGAACGCTATTTAACAATACAGTTTCGCCATCTTGGTTATCGTGTTACTCTTACAAGATACAGTCATGATTACGGTGCAGATCTCGTTCTCCATAAATGGGGCAAAAAGACAGTTGTTCAGGCAAAGCGCTATGAGCGAAATGTTGGAATTGCCGCCGTTCAGGAAGTTGTTGGTTCCATCGCTTACTATAAAGCCGATCGGGCAATGGTAGTTACAAACAGTAACTTTACTAAAAGTGCAAAAGATTTGGCGAAAAAGAACGAAGTTGAACTATGGGGGAGAACAGAGATACAGAAGAAGTTTCACATAAATGAAGGCTAGACGAAAATAAGAAAATAGCCATATAACATTTGTTCCGCATTGCGGCACTCTTAACGCCGGGGCATTCTTGAATAAGAGCTTGCTCCAAAGTCACAGATGTTATATATTTTGTGAAGATATTGATAAGGAGAAAACGTAATTTTTGATTGTTTATTCATTTGATATAATTAGTCAGAATATTCAGATAATATAGTAAAAATAAATATAAAAACTAAAATGAATTGTGCAAATAGATTAAAATTAGAAAATCAAAGAAAAAATAAAAAATAGTATTGACAAAACAGAATCCGTGCATTATAATACAGACATAAACAAAGAACGGACGGCACAGTCCATCATATAGATTTTGAAATTATAGGTTTTGCTTTTATCATGAAAAAGAGGTGAGAGTGCAAACAGATTAAAATTAATTTCAGAATTTAAATAAGCCAGAAGGAGGTACGGACCACCAAAAACATAAGTTTTATCTCGGATTAGTAACATATTAATAACAGGAGGTACAGACCACCAGAAAGTTAAGTTTAAGATTTAAAAACAATACTAAAACAGGAGGTACAGACCACCAAACAGTTAAGTTTTAAGATTTAGGAAACGATACTAAACAGGAGGTACGGTCCAACAAAAACTTAAGCTAAGACTCGAAACGATACCATAGCAGGAGGTACAGACCGCCAAACAGTTAAGTTTTAAGATTTAGGAAACGATACTAAAACAGGAGGTACGGTCCAACAAAAACTTAAGCTAAGATTCGAAACGATACTATAGCAGGAGGTATAGACCGACAAAAACATAAACTTCAGAATTTAAGTGAGATTGCAGATTTAAAGTTTAGAGGTTGCGAGTGGATAATATCAATAGGATAACACTTACAGTAGTAGTAAGAAGGAGAACTTAGAGAATCCAGGAATCAGCTTATAATTCAAAGAAATAATCACCCGAAAAAGAGATGAATAATATAACCGGAGATTTTAAGGAATCAGAAGTAGGTATTTTATAAATCATAATCCTTTTGTAGAAGATAGAAGGAGTGACTGATAATAATTATATATACCATGGAAGGTTAGCTTAAAGTTAAAAGGGAAACAGGAGGTATAGTCCGTTGGACATAATTGAAAATCAGTAGTGAGAGCATCTGGAATTTGTAGTCAAGATGCTCTCTTTTTTTGTGTTTATATTTCTCATTCTATTATTTTTCTCTTGAATATGATATACTAATTTCTATATATTTCTAGTTTTATCCTCCTATAGCAAGAAGACTCCGTCCTGCAGGTGGGGAGGATGTCACTAAAGCCTATGGAGGTAATTAGCAAAAGGAGGGATATTATGACATTAGGAGATTTTCTGACAATGGCGGCAGTAATTGTTGCAGCGTGTCTTGTATACAATTTCGTAAAAGCATACACAAAGAAAAAATAATAAATGGAAAAGAGAAAATGAAAGACGATAAGAGGAAATAAAAGGAAAATGGGAGAAAGTAACATGAAAAAAATGTTAAGCTGGATATTTACTGCTCTTTTAATTTGCTGTATTGGCTTTACAACACAGGGTGTAACTGCAAATGCAGCAATAGTTTCTTCTGGTAAAAAGAACTATACATACAGTGAATTACAGAAAGATTTAAAGCAGCTTGAAAGTAAATACAGCGAACACTGTAAGGTGAATATAATTGGACAGAGTGCAGATAGAAGGAATTTATATGAAGTAGTCATTGGTAATCCAGATGCTTCAAAACATCTTCTTGTCATCGCGAATCTTCATGCGAGAGAGCATATGACAACACAGCTATGCATGAAGCAGATTGAATATTATTTAAGTAATTATAATAGAAAGATAAATGGAACAAGGCTTTCTTATACGTTAGATAAAGTAGCAATTCATTACATTCCATCCTGTAATCCGGACGGAACAGCCATCAGTCAGAAAGGTTTTAATGCGATTCGTAATAAGAACCTGCGTAAAGCACTTAAAAAGATGGGTGGAAGCTCCAGCAGATGGAAAGCCAACGCACGAGGTGTAGATTTAAACAGAAACTGGAACATTGCATTTAAACGTGCAGGAAAAAAGGGTGCATCAGGATATCGTGGGCCGAAAGCAGCCAGTGAAAAAGAAGTACAGGCACTTGTAAAATGGGTAAATCGTGTTCAGAATCGGGGAAGAATAACCGGAGTAGTAAGTTACCACTCCACAGGTTCCATTCTTTATGGCAGATGTGCTGGAAACGCAACAAAAAAGGTAAAAAGTACAACAACCAGAATGTACAGACTAGCAAAAAAACTTACCGGGTATCGCCTTATGCCAACAGAATCCATATCAGCAGCAAGAGGCTGCTCCCGCGAATACTTCTTATATGGAAGAAAAATTCCATGCATCACTCTTGAAGTAGGGAGAGGAGTTGCACCGTTAAGTGGAAGTGAATTTTCATCCATATGGAGAAAAAATAAAAACGTCGTAATCAGAGAAGCCCAGTTATTTGATTAAAAAATCTGAGCTGTTGAGCTGGTAATAGACAACGTTATAAAGCAAAATCCTATAAAAGATTCTATAAGAAAGAGAGACTAAAATATCCCCTTTTGAGTCTTTGTGCTGTGGAATTTTGACCATAGAAACTTCGCATTCGTTACTGTGAAGTTTCTGTTTTACTGGGCAAAATGGAATGTTTAGCACAACAGCTCAAAAGGGGATATTTTAGTCTCTCTGTTCAATATTACTTCTGGTAATCTGGCTGCCACTGCCTTTATAGCGGTGTCTGCTTGGCTCTACAAATAAGAATTTTAATAACTCTTATATGGTTTTTCCATCAACTTCACTACTTCATAAAGCAACATTGTTGCAGCACCGGTTCCACCTTTAGAGTAAATCTCGGTGTCTTCATCGGATTCAGATGTTCCAGCAATATCAAGATGTACCCAAGGCTTCTTCTCAACAAATTCACCTAAGAATCTTGCAGCTGCAGTTGCACCACACTTCTTGCCGCAGTTTGCGATGTCAGCGACAGTAGACGCATTTAAGTTATCGTATTCTTCATCACCCATAGGGAGTCTCCAGATATTTTCTCCTGCGAGGATAGATGCCTGGACAATCTTAGCCATGAGTTCGTCACTGTTACTGAATGCTCCAGTGTAGCGGTCACCAAGTGCTACAACGCAGGCACCGGTTAAAGTAGCTACATCAATTAATGTTGTAGCTCCACATTCACGGATAGCATAAGTGATAGCATCAACAAGTGCCATACGACCTTCTGCATCTGTATTGACAACTTCGATATATTTACCATTCATAGACTTAACAATATCACCTGGTTTCATTGCCTTGCCGGAAATCATATTTTCACAGGCAGGAATGACAGCAGTTACGTTAATGCCAAGCTTTGCTTCAGCGATAGCACCCATAGCAGCGATTACTGCGGCTGCACCGCCCATATCACCGTGCATACCCTTCATAGCATTGCCCGGTTTTAAATTATATCCGCCGGAATCGAAGCAGAGTCCTTTACCGATTAAGGCAATCTTTTCATCGTCAGTAACACGACCGTTATATTCCATAACGATGAACTTAGGAGACTGTTTAGAACCGCGGGCAACTGCCAAATAAGAATTCATGCCGAGAGCTTCACAATCCTGCTTTTCGAGAATCGTGCACTTAATGTTGTTCTTTTCACAGATTTCTTTTGCCTTAGCTGCAAGAGTGGCAGGAGTCATAACGTTCGCCGGTTCATTTACCAGGTCACGAGCGGTTGTGACAGCCTTAGCCATCATTCTTGTGTACTGTTCTTCCTTCTTAAAGGATGCAGAATCAATTCCAGTCAGAATTCCAAGATGCAGTTCAGGAGATTCTGGCTTATCGGAAATGTATTTGTCAAAGGAATAGTCAGCGAGGAGAAGTCCCTTCATAGCAGAACTTAACCAGTAGGAAACATCTTCACCAATTGCGGTCATAAGAAGATTTTTACCATGAAAACGCTTTGCTTCCTTCATAGCCTGGCCAAACTGCAGCTGAAATCTTCTTGGGGTTGCCTTTTCAGGAATACCGATAAAAATCAGGTTATAATAAGGCTGTCCCTGATAAGAAAAATCCTTTCCACGAAGACCATATACCTTACTTCCGCCAACAAGACCATCAGCCTGAAGACTTTCAAAGATTTCACTTACCTTCCCCAGTTCGATACTCAGACGATTTTTATGATTATATGTGACGAGCAATGTATCAAATTCGTAGTCCTCTAAATCTACGAGACGTTGTATTTGCATAAATGATACGCTCCTTTCTAAAAATATTTTAAATTTGTAACAATGTGCATGGTAATTATTTAAATCACAGAAAAATCCTATAAAATTCATTTACAGAACCTTAATACGGAATACAGGTAGAAAGATTAAAATAACTATAAGTGACATAAAACTGTGAGAAACCTTTCTGTAACTGTCTTCGCTAATGTTATTAAAACAACTACAAGCTGCATTAAAATCGGGAAAAGTGCATAATACTCCCCTTATATAAAGCTTATTATATATAAAGTGTGATATGCATAAAGACCCATTTATATAATTATCTCTAGTATAGCACAGACAAATGTTTTAAAACAGAAAAAACTTGTACACATTACATAAAATTTTGGTGGTAAAAGACAGGGTTTTTGCGTAAACTACTTATAAGCAGGGTAAAATATTGTCAGAACAAATTGTACATGAGTTGGAGTGTGCCTGAAAAATCATTTAAGTAAGTTTTCGGTGGCATCCTACAGGTAATGGGCACTTAATTAATATAGTTTACATATCTAATCCCTGTCATGTGATAAATTTGACAAAGCAAAATTTTTTTTATATAATAATTAACATAGCTAACTAACATTGTTAACCAAGAAAGAATAGGTGATAGAATGAATGAATACTCAATGATGACACAGGAACTGCAGGATTTGGCTGCGCTTTCTATGGAACACGGACAGATTCCTTCAGGCCTGTATGACCAGTACCATGTACTGCGAGGTCTTCGTGATGTGAACGGTAAAGGTGTACTGGCAGGACTTACGGATATTTCCACCATCACCTCTTCCAAAGAAGTCGATGGAAAGATGGTTCCCTGCGATGGAGAGCTGCGTTATCGCGGTTACGACATTCACGATTTGGTAGACGGATTTGTAGCGGAGCAGAGATTTGGCTATGAAGAAGTGGCATATCTGCTTATTTTTGGACGTTTACCGCAGAATCAGGAATTACAGGCATTTCAGAATCTTCTTGGAAGTTACCGTACACTGCCAACGAATTTTGTACGTGACGTTATTATGAAAGCACCAGGTAAGGATATGATGAATACATTACAGCGAGGTGTGCTGACTTTATACGGATATGATGATATGGCAGATGATATTTCCGTACCGAATGTACTTCGTCAGTGTTTACAGCTTACAAGTACCGTTCCATTACTCGCGGTTTATGGATATCAGGCATATAATCATTATGTAGAAGGTAAGAGTTTTTACATTCATTCTCCTAAGCAGGAACTTTCTACAGCAGAGAATATTTTACGTATGCTTCGTCCAAATAAAAAGTATACACCACTCGAAGCGAGAGTTTTAGACATTGCCCTTGTACTTCATATGGATCATGGCGGTGGTAACAACTCTACCTTTACCAATCATGTAGTAACATCTTCCGGAACAGATACTTATTCTGCGATGGCCGCATCACTTGGCTCTTTAAAGGGACCAAAACATGGTGGTGCAAACATCAAGGTTGTCCATATGTTTGATGAGATGAAGCAGGAAGTGAAGGACTGGAAGGACGAAGACGAGATTAAAAACTATCTCCTGAAACTTCTTAATAAAGAAGCATTTGACCATAGCGGATTAATCTACGGAATGGGACATGCCGTTTATTCTATCTCCGACCCAAGAGCAAGAATTTTCAAGGGATTCCTTGATAAGCTTGCAAGGGAGAAGGGTTACGATGAAGAGTTCGAATTTTATGACAGAGTGGAGAAGCTTGCAGTGGAAACAATTCAGCAAAAACGCCGTATCTATAAAGGTGTAAGTGCAAATATTGACTTCTACAGCGGATTCATGTATCGAATCCTGGGACTTCCAGACCAACTATTCACACCAATGTTTGCCGTTGCACGTATGGTCGGTTGGAGCGCACACCGATTAGAAGAGCTTATGAACTGCGATAAAATCATCCGCCCGGCATACCAGAGTGTAGCGATGGATAAAGAATATGTTCCAATGAAGGACAGAATTATTAAATAATATTTTGGGGAGGAAATATGAAAAGGCAAGGCACAGGTAGTTCTGAATGGTCGGAAGGCGAGCCGCCAGCAGAACAAAAAGTGACTTTAGAGGACTATCAACAATTAATCATTCAGATGCGAAAGGCAAATGTACAGTTTCAGCAGATGTGTAACATCCCCTCAGGGGAGCTGACAATGTTACTCACTCTGCGCCGCCTGTTACTGGCGAAAGCATTCGTCATTCCATCTGATATCGGGGATGCAATGAAACTGTCAAGACCAGCCGTATCCCGCATGCTCCATAACTTAGAGCGCAAAGGTTATCTGGCAATGAAAAGCAGCGAAGAAGATCATCGCTACGTCAAAGTACAGTTTACCCAGGCTGGCCGTGAACTCATCACCGAAGAATTAGAGAAATGCTTCTCACTCTTAGAGAGGGTAAAAGAGAGAATGGGAGAAAAAGATATGCATAAGTTTCTCTATTATTACAGTGAGTTTTGTTCGATTTTGGTAGATGAGATAATAGATAAAACAGGGGAATTCTGATTTGTCGATTTGAACAGACACCGTTATTTAAGACACTGTAGCCGGATTTTCAGAAGTCTTTAGATAAGAAACATAAAAATATCCTATTTTGTTCCGTTGTGCTAAACGCTCCATTTTGCCCA
>NZ_CAKRCF010000075.1 GCF_934307085.1 uncultured Anaerobutyricum sp. | reverse complement strand
CAAAATGGAGCGTTTAGCACAACGGAACAAAATAGGATATTTTTATGTTTCTTATCTAAAGACTTCTGAAAATTCGGCTACAGTGTCTTAAATAACGGCGTCTGTTCAAATCGACAAATCAGAAGTTGTTTTATGAAGCATTATTTAACTGTAACTTTTATCTTCTGATAAACTCCATTGTTTGTGAGTACATAGATGAGACAGCTTCCTTTCGCTTTTGCTGTAATCACACCTTTTTTCGATACCGTTGCTACGTTACTGTTATCTGTATAGTAACGGTATGCTTTTTCGTGAACCATCTGCTTTTTCTTCTTACTTGCTAGTTTTACTTTTGCCTGAATCTTAAAGGTCTTATTTACCTTTAAGGTTACCTTTTTCTTATTTAAAGTAATGGATTTGGCATTGGTAAACTTCGACTGTTTCATCGCCACGTGTAACACATTGGATTTTGCAAGATAGATCTTTTTGCCATTTTCTATGCGGTACGCTGCGATATAGTACTTGTAATCACGGTTATTCTTTAACTTCTTATGGGTTACTGTAAGCTTGTTATTCTTTACGGTTGCAAACTTCTTATAGTTCTTCTTGCCATCGCAGTAAGACCAGTAAGCTTCGTAACCGCTTGCTCCGCTGTATCGTAACCAGGAAATAGTGATACTCTTATTTCCGCCTTTTCCTTTTGCAAGGAGAAGTGGAAGTTTCAGCTTTTCGATTGCATTACCATTTAATTTTGACTGGTCTTTTTGCTCAATCGTAAAGGTTCCATTCTTAAAGGTTATGCTATAGTTTGGATTTGCTCCCTCTTTTTGTGAAACAAGGATAGGATATTTTCCAACCTTTTCTCCCGGTCTTCTGTAAATAAGGATTCCGGCCAGATTGTCATTGCCTGCTGTTCCACTTACCTTATATGTAAGTTTCGGGTCACGCTGTCCTATGATTTTCTTTGTATCATTGGCTGTTACTACGGCATCTTTTTTAGAAATCGTTACGGTAAGCTGTTCTTCCTCAGAATCTACATGATTATTATTTCCCATCACACGATAAGAAATCGTATAGGTTCCGGCATTCTTTGCCGCTGGGACTTCTTCTGTCCATTCGCCGTCCCCTATCTTATACTGGAAGGTACCATCCTTTACCTTGCCTGCGGTGAGAAGTTTCTGTACCTGCCCATTATAGACAAGTCCTTCTACTGCTTCTGGAGCGTTGATAATCTCTGTCGTTGCTTTACGAATAATAAATTCTGTCTTACAGTTTTCTGGCAATTTATAGTTTTCATTGCTTACTCTTACTGCCTCTGCTGTATAAGTTCCGGCATCGGTTGCCTCTCCTTTTACCGTAATTGTACAACTATCTCCCTTTTCTAAGCCAGTTGCTTCTGCTACAGGAAGTTTTGCTGTACCATCATAGATAAATTCTGTCTTGCCCCAGCGGATACCAATCTCTTTTGGTGCGATTGTAAAACTTCTCGCTTCCTTTCCAGACAGTTTATAGTTCTTATTTGTCGTCTTTACTGCTGTTGCGGTATGGGTTCCGGCATTTACCGCTTCTCCGATTACAAGGATGCCACAGGTATCGTTATTCTCTAACCCTGTTGCAGTCGCTGCCGGACATTTTGCAGTCTTATCATAAATGAATTCTGTCTTGCCCCAGGTGACTTTTATCTCTTTTTCCTGAATGGTAAATGTCGTTGTTGCGTCCGCCGGAAGTTTATAATTGCTATTGCTTATCTTTGTCACCTCTGCGGTATAAGTTCCAGCATCCTTCTGCCCACCAGTCACAGTGACCGTACAGCTATCTCCCTCCGCCAGAGTATCTCCCTTTACGGCTGCTGTTGGCATCTGTGTCTTGCCATTGTATGTAAACTCTGTATCACTCCATACAAGGGAAACCTGCTTCTGTCCAATACTTACAGAAACGCTCTCTGGTTTTACATCTGTAAAGTTCTTATCGCCTTTGACACGGTAAGATACCAGATAAATTCCTGCATTCTTTGCTTTTGGGACGTCTTCTGACCACACTGTACCATCTAAGGAATATTCCATCGTACCGCCTGTCGTCTCGCCCGAAGCAACTAATTCCTGTTCCTTTCCATTATAAATGAGCATGTTTTTGCGTGGTGCTGTGACCTTCGGTACTGCCTTTGTAATCTCAAATGAAACCGCTGTCTTTGCTTCTCCTGCTTTTTCTTTCTGCCATTTATAATCTACGGTATTTTTTAACTGAAGGATAACCTTATAGGTTCCCACTTCGATACCGCCCTTATTTTCTGCTACGGTATATTCTTCTGTGTCTGAAATATCCGCAGTCTGGTTCTTTCCTGTATACACCTTACTTGCTACGGATGGAGCTTTTACTTCCTTCCAGTTTACACGCACATCTTCTACGGTTGTGGTATTCCCGGCTTTATCCGTTGCTACAATCTTATATGTATCATTTTTCGGTATAAGCGTATAATTTCCATTTTTATCTAAAGTAACTTCCTTTCCATCTACACTGACAGAAGCAAGGTATTTATCTGTGACTTTCATCGTTCTTGACTTTGTATACGCCTTGCCGCTCTCAATACCTGTAATCCTGGCTGGAGTAGCATCTAACACAATTCCGTCTGAGGAAAGATATGTAACATTACCTGCCTTATCTGTAACCTTCACATAGATCACATACTCATTATCCGGCATTAAGAAAAATGCTTTGCTGTATACTGTCCAGTCTGCTTCCTTTACTTCTTTGATTTCTTTTAGTGTCATTGCCTTATGGGAAAGATAATAGGAAATCTCCTGTATATCAGAACCTGCATCTTCTGCTTTTAAGACAATTTCCTGCTTTTTATTAAAGAAAGTATCAAAAGTAATCTTTTCATTGAAAGTATCCCATTTCTGCCTGCCAATCGTAATGCTTCCTGTTGGTGCTATAGTATCTTTAACACCTGTTACGGTTACTTCCATATTCGTTTCTATACCACGAATAACATAGCTATCCTTATCATTTAGCTCCACTTTCTTTCCATTTACCAGTACGGCAAAGTCTTCTGTCTTTGTATAGCCTTCCTTTAAAGTAAAGGTAAGTGTCGCTTCTTCATGCCAGTCTAGTGCATTCTTATCTACTGTTAATGTGTAGCCTTCCTGATTCGATGGAAGTGTAATCGTAAGCTGTGTTCCATCTGCGATAATTACTTCTACTTCTTTTGATGCATTATAGTTTTTCGATTCTTTATAACGGACAAAATAGGTACCTGCCTGTAATCCGGTGACGTTCTCCCCTGTGATGGCTGTATAATCCTTATCTCCATCCTTACGGTATTCCATGGAAGGATCCACACCGGTAATCTGTCCATTGCCCTGTCCTTTTACGGTCTCTGGCACTGCGGTTACCTTTGGGGCCTCTTTCGATGCCTTCTGAATCGTAAATTCTAATACTTTAGAAAGACTTCCATAACTTTCTGTTTCCGCTACCGTAAAACGAACTTTATAATCCCCTACATCTTTTGGCTCTTCTGTTGTATATGCTGAATCCTCTGCATCTGCCGGACGATATTCAACTACAAGAGTATCCTTTCCATACATCGGCTCTGCCACAGGTGCCTCATGGTTTTCCCCATATGTCCAGCCTTTGACTGACGGCTCTGTCTTCCATGTGTTACTTGTTCTGGTAATTATAAAAGATACTTTTAACTCTTTCTCCTCTGTTGTTTCCCAGGTATAGTTCGCGGCATCCTTTAAAGAAAGAACCACATCGTAAGAACCAGCTTCCGTGCCACCTTTATTTTCTTTAACTTCATAAAGAGGCGTTTCTTTAACATCTGCGGTCTGTATTTCTCCCGTGTATTCTTTGGATGAAATAGACGGAGCAGAGACTTTTGCTTTTGCAATCGTAAATGGTTTCGAATCTCCTTTTAATTTATAATTCGTGTTTGATACTGTTCCTGTAGATACCGTATAGCTTCCTGCCTTCTCTGGCACTTTTACAGAATCCGTTACCGTACTATCGTCATTTGCCTCTCCTGAATATCTTAAATCAACAGAGACCGTATCCTTATCGTCTTCTACTACCCCATCTAATGCCACGGTTGCTTCTGTTACATTGCCATATGTGCCACCATTTGGCGTAATCGTTGCGGTAATATCCTTTGGCTCTATCGTTACTTCTACGGAACCCGCCGGGTCTGACTGAGAGCCAACATCTTCGTGAGTGCTATCTCCTTCCAGATAATATAGAACCGTATACTTTTTCGCATCCTTTGCTTTTGGAACAGTTCCTTCCTGCCATGTTCCACTATCTTTCAGACAGTACCATAGTTTTCCATGTTCAGTCTGCCCACGATTTACCAACTCCTGCTCCGTTCCATTATAAGTCAGTGTCTTTGCTGTAGGATTGGTATATTTAGAATCTAATTTAGAAATTGTAAATGTTTTTGTTGCTGTTACTCCGCCAAGCGTTACGCTTGCTGTATATGTTCCTAGATTAATTGGGGGAGTGGTTGATTTTTTATAGTTTGTTCCCTTTGTTCCCTCATAGTAAATCTCTCCGCAGGTTGCTCCTGTTATGGAAGAAATGTTATTGATTACGCTTGCTTTATCGTATTCGTTTCCTGTGTATTCCATGTCTTTGGCATCTAAATCAAGAGTAAGAGCATGGTCTTCTCCCTGATAACTACAGCCATCTTTGTACTCTGGCTGTGTACAATATGCCAGTATTTTATTGGTAGTTTGAGTATCCTGTTTATATTTCCAGGAATGATTATGCATAGATGCCTGTTTTAAATTAAGAATGTTATTGGGAGTTCCTAATTTTGAAATAATTTTCCACGAACCACCATACTTCTCCCCCTCTTTATCATAATTCACTATAGATAATTTTGTATCTACTTTCTTTTTTTCTATATACACATTGATATTTGTAGAATCTCCAATAATTACATTTCCATAATTGGAAAGCGAACCTTCTCCACCCACAAAATCATAAAGATTTTCAATACTCACAAAATAATAATAAGGATGCTCAGGTAAAATAGAAGTTACATATTCTAACTTTTTGTATGTAGAATTATTAAAATTAATATTCATCTTGTCCATCCAACCATAAGCTATAAAAAAACTATGGTCTTCGTTTTCTAATTTTTTGTTCAATTCATCCATACTGTATTCATTTTCATACTTATCATACAACTTCACATCCATTATAGAGGGAATCGTTTTGGTATGTTTATATATCCCAAACGTATCCGTTTCCGAATTATATTCTTTCGGTATACCCCCTCCATCATTTTCTAATACCTTCTCCATCTCATTGGTTATCTTAAGTATAACATCTACCTTAGAAATAACTATCTGTTCCTCATTCGCCTGCGTTGCGACTTTTTCTTTTACACTAACTGTCTTTTGATTTTCTTCATCCAATTGTTGCGTCGCTGTCTTTTTTGTTACTTTTCCTGAAGTTGTCTCTGTCTTATCCTGCGACCCAGACGCAAAGACTACTGTTGGTAATGCCATATTTGCCACCATTATCATAGCTAATACCATGGCAAAAAAGGTGCTCCATCTCTTTTGTTTTTCCTTTGTCTTCATACGCTTTCCCCTTTCTTATTGTATATATTTCACGTTTTCTCTCTTGCTATTATTATATCAAAACTGGAAAAATCGCACATCGTCCATTTGAGGAAAAGTTTGGTCTCTCTCTTTTGCAAAATACTTTCTAAAATCACCTTTTTATGCGGTTTTGGCACACCACTTCATTCCTTATTAATTGCAAATATGCAATCGCCTTTTTCCTGTTTATGGGCTTATTGTAAGAAAAAAGTCCATTTTTTTCAAAAGGTACGATGTTGAAAATGGTAATCTATGATAAAATATAATTATGCAAAGCTATGTGAATTTTTAAAAAAAATACAGGAAAAGAGGGGGGGATTGTATTTGAAAAAAGATTGTACGGAAAGGAAGATAAGCACTTTACAGACACCGGGAGAACGCATCAAACATTTATGTGAGATATATAATATTAGTAGAAAAGAACTGGCTGCCCACCTTAATGTGGCTCCATCGCAGATCAGCCGTATTTTAAATGAAGAGACAAAGACAGTCAACAGTACTATTCTTATAGGACTTTGCAAAGAATTTCAGGTTTCTTCTGATTACATTCTTGGTCTGAAGGAACAAATATTAGACTGTGAACCGATTCCTATGCGTCTTATGAGTACCGCTTTTAAACCTGGAGAATGTCTGCATCTGATTGATAGCCTGCGAAACAATGCAGTAAAGGAGATGGCTTACTGCGAATATTATTATTTTACCGGCCAGCATGATAAAGCGGTGAACCTAAGTGAACTTTATCTCAATCATCCAAATACCATGTTACGGCTTTCTGCCTGTCTGATTCACACTTTCGCCAATCTTTCTCTGAACCGTATCAATGCAGCAAAAGGCGGACTGAAAAGCTTAAGGGAAAATCTAAACCAGATTCTTACAAAAAAAGCAGACAAACAGACCACAGCAATGAGTATTTTTGTTGCTGTCGCCGCACAAACTTTACTTCATTTACCAATCGGAGAAATTCCTCCATTAGAGGATTATCTTACGGAACTGCCAATCGGGATGCGTCTGTGGGGCTGTTATGTACTGGCACATGAAGCCTATCTAAAACAGGAATATGAAAAATCTCTTGGCATTGTCCAGACCTGTCTGATGCTTACGACAAAAGTCTATCCGATTGCAATGATATACTTAAACCTCATGGGTGCAATGGATGCCATGAATCTTCGCCAACAGGAACTGGCAAGAAAGTATTTTATGGATGCCTGGATGCTTGCCAAACCAGATGAACTTATTGAAGGGATTGGAGAACATCATGGGCTTTTGCAGGGACTTATTGAATCCTGTATGAAAAATGAATACCCAGAAGATTATCAGCGAATCATTCAGATTACCTATCAGTTTAGTTATGGATGGCGTAGAATCCACAACCCTGCCACAAAAGAAGATGTCGCAGATAACCTCACAACGACAGAATTTACTATCGCTATGCTGGCAAACAGAGGATGGACCAATACAGAAATCGCTACGCATTTAAACATGACTATCCGAACGGTAAAACAGCACCTTTCTTCCGTATTTGATAAGCTAAATATTGATAATCGCAGACAGTTAAAGTTATATATGTTGAAATAATAACGACCGTTAGATTTGACACTCACCTTTATATGATTTGTCAAGCCTAACGGTCTGCTTTTGACACTATTTAGGAAATTAAGCGGAAATCCTCGTTAATTCAATTGCTGAGTACTTCACTTGTAGGTTTCTTTTGATACTACTGACTCACTTTATCCTCTTACAGCAAGAAAAGCCCTACCTCTAAGGGACGCCACTGAAAAAGTGGTGTTCCTTATGTGGGAAGTATGTCACTTCTTACAAAAAAACGTCAGCAATTTCTTTTTCGTCAGATTATCTTCATTCTTTGCTCACAACCTGTTCACAAATTTCCAGTATCATAAAACCATCAAAAACAACAACAGATTTTTGATAGATTTTTTTCATACTTTCCTCTCTTTTGAAGCCGGCTTTATGTCGGTTTCTTTTTTATCTATTTAAATCAGACTGACTCTGACTGCCTATTCTTCTCCGGCGGCGTCTGTTGCAAACTCGACAAATCAGCATCTCTCTTTGAAAACACACAGCCGCAATAATTCTGTCGATACAAATGATATTCCTCAGAAAGCGCGATAGAGCGTAAATACCCTCCCTTTTTCTTAAAATCAGAAGGCAGATGTTTCACCCCATATTTATCGGCAAGTTTTTCTCCAATCTCATTAATCCACTGAGCATTTTTGTGAGGGCTTATGGAGAGAGTCGTCGTAAAATAATCTGCACCCATTTCTGTTGCCTTCTTTGCTGCTTCTTCCATACGAAGCGCATAGCAATGATAACAGCGAATTCCTCTTTCCGGCAAGTCTTCCATTCCCTTTGCCATATCAAAGAATACCTGCGGATCATAGTCTCCTTCTACAAATGTAACATCTTGCTCATATCCAGCTTCTTTTATAAAACGCTGAAGCTCTTTTACTCTTTTTGTATATTCTGTTTCTGGGGTAATATTGGGATTATAATAAAAAATTGTGATTTTAAAATACTTCGTCAGATATTCAAGAACATAACTGCTACAGGGTGCACAGCAGGCATGAAGGAACAGTGTTGGGCGGTTCCCTCCCTCCGTACAGTCTTTTTCAATCTTGGCGGTAACTTTATCAAGTAATTTTTGATAATTTATTTTCTGCATACCATTTGCTTTATTTTCACTCATAAATAAACAACTCCCTCATAATCATAATTATTAATCCTGATTTGTCGAGTTGGTAACAAACGCTGCTGCGGAGATATTTATGGTCGGATTGCAGCGATGATTTCTAAGAGAGGGATTATTCTAAGATTGCATTTTGTTCCGTTGTGCTAAACGTTCCATGTTGCCTGATAAAACAACC
>NZ_CAKRCF010000074.1 GCF_934307085.1 uncultured Anaerobutyricum sp. | reverse complement strand
TATCCATAAAAAATGCCCCCTTTCAGATAAACAGTTTTATTTTTTTCAACTGTCTACCTAAAAGGGAGCATACCAAACCAATGTCATTTTGTGACTTTGTGCTGTGGAATTTTGACCATAGAAACTTCGCATTCGTTTCTGCGAAGTTTCTGCTTTATTGGGCAAAATGGAACGTTTAGCACAACGGAAGAAAATGGGAGAAGTTTTTTAGTATCTCTTTTCTAAATCCTTCAGGCAATCCGGTTACACATCTCCACGGCGGCATTCGTTTTTTTCTATAGCCAAATGAATTAAAAATTGCATGTTAAAAAATAATCAATTTTTTCAAAAAATCTATTTACGAATGTCTTTGAAAATGATATAGTGTGTTAGTAATTTTATGGATGGTATTCGTAAAAGAAACCATACCGCGTGTAACTGGCAGATATTGAGCTTATATCTTTTAGGAATAAGACTCGGAGTATCACCGTGCGAGAGGCAGGGTGATGAATTATGAGAACAGGAATTATAGGTGCAGGGAAAGTTGGGTGTTCCCTTGGTAAGTATTTCAGGTTAGCTAATCTGGAAGTAACAGGATATTACGATGTGAATGAGGATCTTGCGAAAGAGGCGGCGACTTTTACAGAGACGACCTTTATAGAAGATTTGGAAACAATTGTAAAGATAAGTGATACTCTGTTTCTTACTGTTCCTGATGATTTGATTACCACAGTGTGGAATCAGATGAAAGATATGTCCCTTGAGGGAAAGTTTATATGTCATTGCAGTGGTGCCTTATCGGCCGGAGATGCATTTCCCGGAATTGATAAGTGTGGTGCTTTCGGATATTCTGTCCATCCGCTCTTTGCAGTCAGCGATAAATACAATTCTTACAAAGAGCTATCACATGCGTATTTTGTAATAGAAGGTAATGAACGGCATCGGGAAGAAATTTCCGGGATTTTTAAAAATCTTGGAAATGAGGTGCGTTATATAGCAGCAAAGGATAAAGTGAAATATCATTGTGCTGCTGCCGTATGCAGTAATCATGTGGTTGCACTGATACAGGAAAGTCTTGAACTGCTGCAGGAGTGTGGGTTTGATGAAGAGAGTGCGCTTAAGGCATTGACTCCGATTATGCTTGGAAATATGCAGCATATTGTAGAGCGTGGAACTGTAAATAGTCTCACAGGTCCGGTGGAAAGAGCTGATGTAAAGACTGTGGAAAAGCATTTGAGCTGTCTGAATGAAAAGCAGCAGATGCTCTATCGTCTTTTGTCAGAAATTCTTATCTCCATAGGAGAAAAGAAGAATCTGGGCAGAGATTATGGAAGACTTAAAGACATTCTCGAAAATGAGTAAGGCTGTTTGAACACAAATCATTTTGCGATTTTATCAGGTGATGATTTGATAAAGCGATGATTTTGTGTGAGGGTTGCATAGCAACGATGTAAGGGACAGCGAATCAGGAGGTATATAATGAAGAACACGGTAACAACTTTTCAGGCAATGAAAGATAAAGGTGAAAAGATTTCCATGCTGACAGCATATGATTATTCCACAGCAAAGTTAGAAGATGCTGCAGGAATTAACGGAATCTTAGTTGGAGATTCCCTAGGAAATGTTGTTTTAGGATATGATACTACAATCCCTGTAACGGTAGAAGATATGATTCATCATGGAGCTGCTGTTGCAAGAGGAGCAAAGAATTCTTTAGTAGTAGTAGATATGCCTTTCCTTTCTTATCAGACTTCTGTTTATGATGCAGTTGTAAATGCTGGAAAGATTATGAAAGAGACACAGTGTGACTGTGTGAAGTTAGAGGGTGGAAAAAGTGTGTGTCCACAGATTAAAGCAATCACGGATGCTTCTATTCCGGTAATGGCACATCTTGGACTTACTCCACAGTCCGTCAATGCATTTGGTGGGTTTAAAGTACAGGGCAAAACTTTAGAGGCAGCACAGCAGTTAATTGAAGATGCAAAGGCAGTAGAAGAAGCTGGTGCGTTTGCTGTTGTTTTAGAATGTGTTCCAGCCAAACTTGCCCGTAAAGTAACAGAGGCATTACATATTCCTACGATTGGAATCGGAGCAGGAGAAGGCTGTGACGGGCAGATTCTTGTCTATGCAGATATGCTTTCTATGTTTTCTGATTTTACACCAAAGTTTGTGCGAAGCTTTGCAAATGTGGGAGAGATTATGTCACAGGCATTTAAAGATTATGATGCCGCAGTAAAAGATAGTTCTTTTCCAGCACAGGAGCATACATTTAAGATTGATGATGAAGTGTTAGATAAGCTTTACTAATTGTTTAAAATTACTGGGTTAATTTTAAATATTATAGTTAGTAATTTTTAATTATAACAGATTATATACTATAATGGATTGTATACCGTCGAAGATATAGTCTGTAATTTATACATAAATTCACTATGAGATTTATAGTTGAATTAACAGATTCAGCATTTTCGATTTGAAATTTGGAGATTCCATAGTAAAGAAGTTTTAAAAATTATTTTGATATGGGATTTGGAATTAGGCATTATAAATATATCAGATGCGCAGAAGAAGTATGTCATGCCATGCATTGCATGACGCGCATCTCGCAGCAAGAATGCCGGGGCATTCTTGAAAAAAGAAGGATAATAAGATTATGGAAAAAGTATATACAGTAAAAGAAGTAAGAGAACAGGTAAAAGCATGGAGAAAAGAAGGACTTACCGTTGGTCTTGTACCTACAATGGGATATCTCCACGAAGGACATGCAAGCTTAATCAAAAAAGCAGTGGAGCAGAATGACAAAGTTGTTGTCAGTGTATTTTTAAATCCTACACAGTTTGGACCAACAGAAGACTTAGAAGCATATCCAAGAGATTTCGAGGCAGATTGTAAGCTTTGTGAATCTATTGGAGCAGCTATGGTATTTCACCCAGAGCCATCTGAAATGTATGCACCAGATTTTTGTACATGGGTGGATATGGATATCCTTTCTAAGACATTATGTGGAAAGAGTAGACCAATTCATTTCAGAGGAGTATGTACCGTTGTAAGTAAACTCTTTAATATCGTAACACCAGACCGTGCTTACTTTGGACAGAAAGATGCACAGCAGCTTGCAATCATCCGTCGTATGGTAAGAGACTTAAATATGGATATCGAAATTGTTGGATGTCCAATTGTGCGTGAGGAAGATGGTCTGGCAAAGAGTTCAAGAAATACTTATTTAAATGAAGAGGAAAGAAAGGCGGCACTTATTTTAAGTAAAGCTGTATTCCTTGGTAAAAAAATGGTAGAAGATGGAGAGACATCTGCAGCAGCAGTAAAAGAAGCAATGATTAAGAAGATTGAGTCTGAGCCAATGGCTAAGATTGATTATGTAGAGGCGGTAGACGGATTATCCATGCAGCCTGTAGAAGAAATCAAAGCCCCAGTATTAGTAGCCATGGCTGTTTATATTGGAAAGACAAGACTCATCGATAACTTTATCGTAGAGTAAACAGAGAATTAGAAAATATTTCAAACATATGATAGAATTATTTAGAGTGATACAGTTTATATGGAAAATAAATATAAGCCAAAATGTAGATAAGCTTTGAATAATGATTTATTTAGTATTTTGTAATTTAAGAAGACATAGAGATTTTTCGGAGGAATAGATACAATGCAGATTACTATGTTACAGGGAAAGATTCACAGAGCAACTGTTACTCAGGCTGAACTTGATTATGTTGGAAGCATCACAGTAGATGAGGATTTACTTGATGCAGCAGGAATTAGAGAATACCAGATGGTTCAGATTGTAGATGTAAATAATGGAAACCGTTTTGAAACATACACAATTGCTGGTGAAAGAGGCAGCGGTGTTATGTGCTTAAATGGTGCCGCAGCAAGATGTGCCAGTGTAAATGATAAGATTATTCTCATGGCTTATGCACAGATGACTCCAGAAGAAGCCAAAGAAAATAAACCAAATGTTGTATTTGTAGATGATGAGAATAAAATCAGCCGTGTTACAAATTATGAAAGACATGGGCGTTTATTCGACATGGAGAGGTTAGGATAAAAATGTTAAAAGGAAAAACTGTCGTTTTAGGAGTAACTGGAAGTATTGCTGCTTATAAAATTGCAAATCTTGCAAGTATGCTCGTAAAACAACACTGTGATGTGCATGTGATCATGACAAAGAACGCAACGAACTTTATCAATCCGATTGCATTTGAGACATTAACAAATAATAAATGTCTTGTAGATACATTTGATAGAAATTTTCAGTTTCATGTAGCACATGTGTCTGTGGCACAGAAAGCAGATGTGATGATGATTGCACCGGCTTCTGCAAATATTATTGCCAAGCTAGCTCATGGAATTGCAGATGATATGTTAAGCACAACAGCCTTAGCTTGCAGTGCAAAGAAAATTGTATCTCCGGCAATGAATGTGCATATGTTTGAAAATCCGATTACACAGGATAATTTAAATATATTGAAGAAATACGATATGGAAGTGGTAGAGCCTGCAGTTGGTTATCTTGCATGCGGTGATACAGGGGCAGGAAAGATGCCAGCCCCGGAAGTTTTATATGAATATATCATAAAGGAAATTGCCTGTGAAAAAGACTTAAAAGGCAAAAAGATTATGGTAACTGCTGGTCCGACTCAGGAAGCGATTGATCCGGTTCGCTATATCACAAATCATTCTACAGGAAAGATGGGGTATGCGATTGCAAAAAGAGCTATGCTTCGTGGAGCGGACGTAACACTTGTGTCTGGCCCGGTTGCACTCGATTCAGTTCCATTTGTAAAAATGGTTCCTGTAACTACTGCACAGGATATGTTTGAAGCAGTCAGCGGCGGTTTTTCTGAACAGGATATCCTCATAAAAGCAGCAGCAGTAGCAGACTATCGTCCTGCTAATGTCAGCAATGAGAAGGTAAAAAAGAAAGATGGCGATATGGCAATTGCCCTCGAAAGAACAACTGATATACTTGGATATGTCGGGGAGCATAAAAAGCCAGAACAGATTATTTGTGGATTTTCCATGGAAACACAAAATATGCTTGAAAATTCCCGAAAAAAATTAAAGAAAAAACATCTTGATATGATCGTAGCTAATAATCTAAAAGAGCAAGGGGCTGGATTTGGAACTGATACCAACAGGGTTACAATCATTTCAGAAAAAGAAGAAAAAAATTTGGAACTCATGTCCAAAGAGGAAGTGGCAGATGAGATTTTAAACTATATTCTTGGATTTAAGTAGATGACCTGCTTTGAGGTCTGTCTTTTAAAATGTTCGTGGGTAAGAATGTAGTTTGTTGATATTCCTATTTTATAAAATGTAAATTTAGCACGAGACAGAAAGATCATATCATAAAAAATGTGGTATTGGAGCAAATGTTAAATGCGAGTGTGTAAGCGAGTATTTAACATGCCGCAACGAAAGTCACATTTTTTATGATATGATTTTCCTGTTTTCATCACTAAAAACTAAAAATTTTATAAAATATTTGTTAAATGTTGTTTACTTTTTGAAAAGTTGTGTTTTAAAAAATAATTTATGTTATAATTGTATTACAATAAAATAAATAAAAGAGTATTGTCGGAGAAGGCAGCATAATTGGGATTTTCTATTATCAAAAGTTATAGAAGACCACAAATACTGTGTGGGCGAAAAGTACTCCTGTTGCAGGCAGGCTTTCTTTCACATAAGAGTTACAAGAAAGTCAGCAAAGAATGGAGAGGTGTTTATGAAGCATGTTTTGATAATAGAGGATGAGAAATCAGTTGCAGAATTAGAAAGGGATTATTTAGAGATTAATTCGTTTAAAGTATCGATTGAGAATACTGGTAAAAGTGGGTTGCGAAGAGTGCTAAATGGAGATATAGATTTAATTATATTAGATTTGATGCTTCCGGATATGGATGGATTTGAAATATGTAGAGAGTTGCGTCATAGAATAGATATTCCAATCCTTATTGTTTCGGCAAAGAGGAGTGATATCGACAAAATAAGAGGCTTGGGTATTGGAGCAGATGATTATATTACGAAGCCATTTAGTCCAAATGAATTGGTAGCAAGAGTAAAAGCACATCTGAATCGCTATGTTAGATTGACAAGAAAACGCATCGAGATAAATGAATATATAGAATATCCAGGCCTTAAAATTGACAGGGCAGCACGAAGAGTTTTTGTTGGTGGAGAAGAAAGATTTTTTACGACAAAGGAATTTGATCTTCTTACTTATCTTGCAACACATCCAAATCATGTATTTTCCAAAGATGAGTTATTCAGTGCGGTATGGGGAATGGATTCGATGGGTGAGATTGCAACGGTAACAGTTCATATTAAAAAAATACGAAAAAAGACGGAAAATACAAATGTAAAAGCAGGTTATATTGAAACGGTGTGGGGAGCAGGATATCGTTTCAGGGTAATGAAAAGTAGTGTAGATGGGAACAGTGAAGATATTGTAAATGCAGTAAATGCAATTTGATTTTGGGAGCGTCAATGGTATAATAGGAAGGATAAAAAGACAGAAATAAAAGAGGAGTAATAAAAAAATATGGTAAAGAAAAAGAGAGTTCCGATTATATTTGAAGATGATGCAGTAATTGTGTGCGAGAAACCGGCTGGAATGCCAGTACAGAGTGATCATACGAGAGACATGGATGTTCTTACAGTATTAAAACATCATATTTTTGAAGAGCAAAATGGTGAAGAAGAACCATATTTGGCGGTTGTTCATCGATTGGACAGACCGGTCGGAGGATTGATGGTTCTTGCCAAGACAAAAGAGGCTGCTGCCAGTCTTAGTGAACAGATTCAAAAGTTTGAATTTGAGAAAAACTATCAGGCAGTTGTGTGTGGAAATCTTAGAGATGACTTTGGAACTTTTGAAGATTACCTTTTAAAAAATGGAAAGACAAATAAAACAGAAGTAGTAAAGGCGGGAATGCCAGGAGCAAAAAAAGCAGAGCTTGATTATGAATTGATTGATTGTATTGAGACAAAGGAAGGTGTGCTTACATGGGTTCTTGTTATTCTTCATACAGGTCGCCATCATCAGATTCGTGTGCAATTTGCTTCTCGTGGACTTGGGCTTTACGGTGATACAAAATATAATCCAAAGTTCCAGAAAACAAAAAAGAAATATACAGAGATTGGATTATATTCTACGAGATTGTCGTTCCTTCATCCGGTTACCGGAGAGAGAATGACATTTAAGACCGAACCATCGGGGGAAGCATTTGAAAAGATGGATGTGGAATCTTTTTAAGGTTATTTTCTCGCTTTATATGGTCATATCCTTGACAAATCAAGGGAGTTATTTTACAATAAAAAACAGACTGACAGTGCGGATTGTTGCGAGAATTGAAGCAGCAATCCTTTATCTTTGTATCATAAAAAATATGTCGGATACATGTTATATAAGGAGAAAGGAAATATTATGGCTAAGGAAAAGAAGCTTGTAGAAGCAATCACTCCAATGGATAAAGATTTTACCCAGTGGTATACAGATGTAGTAACAAAGGCAGAGTTAATTTCTTATTCTAATGTAAGAGGATGTATGATTATTCGCCCAAGAGGATATGCAATCTGGGAGAATATCCAGAGACAGTTAGACGCAAGATTTAAAGAAACAGGTGTAGAGAATGTATATCTTCCAATGTTAATTCCTGAGAGTCTTTTACAGAAAGAAAAAGATCACGTAGAAGGTTTTGCACCAGAAGTAGCATGGGTAACTCACGGTGGAGAAGAGAAACTTGCAGAAAGACTTTGTGTACGTCCTACATCAGAGACTTTATTCTGTGATCATGTAAAAGATATTGTTCATTCTTATCGTGATCTTCCAGTTGTATATAACCAATGGTGCTCCGTACTTCGTTGGGAAAAGACAACTCGTCCATTCCTTCGTTCTTCTGAGTTCTTATGGCAGGAAGGACATACTTTCCATGCAACAGCAGAGGAAGCAAAAGAAAGAACAGAGCAGATGCTCAACGTATACGCAGATTTCTGTGAACAGGTTTTAGCGATTCCATTAGTAAAAGGAAGAAAAACAGAAAAAGAAAAATTTGCCGGTGCAGAAGCTACTTATACAATTGAAGCATTAATGCATGACTGTAAGGCATTACAGTCTGGTACAAGCCATAACTTCGGTAACGGATTTGCAAAGGCTTTCGGTATTGAATACACAAACAAAGAGAATAAACTTTCTCCTGTATACGAGACTTCATGGGGAATGTCCACACGTATTATCGGTGCTATCATCATGGTACACGGCGATGATAGTGGACTTGTATTACCTCCAAGAATCGCTCCAGTACAGACAATGATTATTCCAATCCAGCAGAAGAAAGAAGGCGTTTTAGATAAAGCATTTGAGATTCGCGATACTCTGAAGTCCAACTTCTCTGTAAAAGTAGATGATTCCGATAAATCGCCAGGATGGAAGTTTAGTGAACAGGAAATCCAGGGAATCCCTACCCGTATCGAAATTGGACCAAAGGATATCGAAAAGGGTCAGGCGGTTATCGTTCGTCGTGATACCAGAGAAAAGATTGTCACACCTATTGATAAAATTCCAGAAACATTAGCAGAAGTTCTTGAGACGATGCAGAACGATATGTATAATAAAGCAAAAGCACATCTTGAGAAGAATACACACATTGCTCATAACTGGGAAGAATTCAATGATATTCTTGAAAACCAGCAGGGATTCATCCGTGCAATGTGGTGTGGTGAAAAAGAATGTGAAGAAGCCATCAAAGATGAGAATGGTGCAACAAC
>NZ_CAKRCF010000073.1 GCF_934307085.1 uncultured Anaerobutyricum sp. | reverse complement strand
ATACCGGATGGAAATTTGAGTATGTGAAATGTGACTGGTCCAACTGTTTTGATAAGCTTGAAAACGGTGAGATTGATATCATGGGCGATATCTCTTACACCGATGAACGTGCACAAAAGATGCTTTTTTCAGATGACCCGATGGGTGAGGAAAAATATATTCTTTATGCTGATTTATCGCATACGGATATTGGGACATCTGATTTCAAGTCCCTGGACGGGAAACGTGTAGGTGTGCTCATGGGTACAGAACCTGAAATCATGCTGACAGAATGGGAAAATAAGAATGGCATACAGACAGAACATGTAAATGTGAGTAACAATGATGATGTCGAAAAGAAATTAGCGAATCATGAAATAGATGGTTTTGTATCTCTGGAGGAATCCATCTGGTCTGAACAGGGAATATCATCCGTTACCACGATTGGTAAATCCGGCATATATTTTGTAATAAATAAAGAGCGCAGCGATATCAAGACAGAGCTGGACTGGGCTATGCGTCAGCTGGATCAGGATAGTCCTTTTTTTAAGGCAGATCTGTATAAGAGGTATTTTACCCTTGATTATAATCAGAGCCTTACAGGTGGAGAAAAATCATGGCTGAAAGAACATGGTGGCATTCAGATCGGATTTATGAATAATGATCCGGCAATCTTTTCCATGGATGAAGAGACTGGAAAACTTACCGGTACGCTGGTGGAATATATTTCTTATGCCAAAGACTGTCTGGGAAATCAGATACTGGAATTTCATATGCAGGCGTATGACGACTATGACGAGATGATTCAGGCGCTGCAGAATGGTGAGATTGATATGATTTTCTATGCCAGCAGAAATCCTGATCTTGCAGAAACAAAAGGTTATGCACTTACAAATACAGCCTGGACCTACAGTCTGATGGCAGTAACGGATGAGAAATATTTTGACGAGGATAAGGTGTATACAGTAGCTGTGTCAAGGGAGAAAGACACCTTAAAACAGCATATTGCTTTCAGTTATCCCCAATGGAAGCTGGTAGATTGTGATTCGCTTGAGGATGCAGCAGATATGGTCATGAATGAAAAAGCAGACTGTTTCCTTATGGGAGCAAGTCAGGCGATGATATATGATAACAGTCAAAATTTCAAGAGTGTTCCGCTTACAAAAACAATGGAGGCGTGCTTTGCAGTAAGAGGCGGAGAGGGAATCCTTTTATCCATACTAAATAAAACTTTGAAGACCATGCCGTCTGATATGCTTACAAGTGCACTTGCTCTCTATGACAGTACGGCGGATAAAGTGACATTTTCTGATTTTGTAAAAGATAACGTGCTTGCGTTTTTCGTCACTGCAGGATTTTTTGCACTTAGTATCATTGGCATTATCCTTATGCTTTTGCGGAAGGCAAGGAAAGCAGAAGCTGTCGCAAAGCTTGCTGCAAATGATACACAAAAACTCAATGACAAACTGGAAATCGCTCTGAAAAAAGCAGAGGATGCCAGTCTTGCAAAGACTCGTTTTCTTAACAATATGTCACATGACATCCGTACTCCTATGAATGTGATTCTGGGTTATGCACAGCTTATGGAGAATGAACTAAAAGGAAAAGAGCTGCCTGAAACTTTAGAACATTTGGAAAAACTGCAGCAGTCTGGGAATCTTCTCCTGTCAATTATAAATAATGTACTTGATATGGCTCGGATTGAGAGTGGAAGGATGGAGCTTGATGAGAATTATGCCCGGATTGGAGATGTCCGGAAGTCTTTGTTTGCAGTATTTGATGAGAAAGCAAGGAGAAAGAATATTGCGCTTCATTACACGATGAATGTAGAGCATGAGCATGTACTGACAGATATTACGAAGGTAGAGGAAATATTTGTTAATATCCTGAGCAATGCCATAAAATATACTCCACCCGGTGGTTCTGTTATGATGAGCGTAGATGAATTACCATGCGATGAGCCTGGGTACATGATAGTGAGGAACAGAGTGAGCGATACAGGAATTGGCATGAGCCAGGATTATCTGACGAAGATTTTCGACGCATTTACACGTGAACAGAATACTACAAAGAGCAAAATCGCAGGAACCGGACTTGGAATGTCAATCGTCAAGAAATATGTTGAGCTGCTTGGTGGAACAATAGAGGTAGAGAGTGAACTCGGAAAGGGCAGTACTTTTACAGTTACATTAAAACACAAGATAGCGGATGAAAGCTATTATGTAAAAAAACATACTGAGAACCTTGAATCAGGCATTAAAATCCTTGAAGGAAGGAATATCCTCCTGGCAGAGGATAATGATCTGAATGCAGAGATTGCAGAAGCAATCCTTAAGCATGCCGGTCTTAAAATAGAACGTGTGGAGAATGGCGTTCAGTGTGTAAACAGGATAACGGAAATGCCAGTGGATACATATGATATGATTCTTATGGATATCCAGATGCCAAAAATGAATGGTTATAAAGCAACACAGACAATCAGGCACCTGACAGATAAAGATAAAGCATGCATACCGATCATTGCAATGACGGCAAATGCATTTGAAGAAGATAAGAGAGATGCTATTGCAGCTGGAATGAATGGTCATATCGCAAAGCCAATTCAGGTTGATAAGCTGCTGTCAATGTTAGTGGAAATCATAAGGCAACAAGAAAATTGCTAATCTCATGGACATGTCACAGTTCTTTCAACAGTTCTTTCATTTCTTCCAGATATGAATCTCCGGTGGTATTTACCTTTTTTGCAATCAGGTTGATATATACGCCAATCTTGTGCATTTCCGGAAAGACTTTTGCCGGAGTATCTTATGAAAGAATTAAAAGAGATAGACGCCTTTACAAGTAAACTTGCAGGGCGTTTATTTTCACCATTTTGCATAGCTCATAGCGTTCACAAATTCTTCACAAAATTATTAGCACTCAATGCTTGACATGGCTAACAAACGGTGTTATATATATGTTATACGAAGTGTAGAACAAATAAGCATCTTCGGGTTAGGAGGAACTTATATGAATATAAATAAATTTACGCAAAAGTCATTAGAAGCAGTGAATAGCTGTGAGAAACTGGCTTATCAGTATGGCAGCCCGGAAATCGATCAGGAACATTTTTTATATAGCCTGCTTACGATTGAGGACAGCCTGATTTTAAAACTAATTGAAAAGATGGAAGTGAATAAAGAAGCATTTCTGTCACAGGTACAGCAGGCAGTTGAGAAGAAGCCGAAAGTGTCCGGCGGACAGACTTACATTAGTAAGTCATTGAATCAGGTGCTTGTCAGTGCAGAAGATGAAGCAAAGGCAATGGGAGATGAGTATGTTTCTGTAGAACATCTCTTCCTTTCTTTAATGAAGTATCCAAACACAGAGATAAAGAAGCTGTTTCAGGCATACGGCATTACAAGAGAGCGTTTTCTTCAGGTGTTATCTACCGTAAGAGGTAACCAGAAGGTTGTCAGTGATAATCCAGAAGCCACTTATGAGACATTGGAGAAGTATGGTTATGACCTTGTAGAGAGAGCTAAACAGCAGAAGCTTGACCCGGTTATCGGACGAGACAGCGAGATTCGTAATGTCGTTCGTATTCTTTCCAGAAAGACAAAGAATAACCCGGTATTGATCGGTGAGCCTGGTGTTGGTAAAACAGCCGTTGTAGAAGGACTTGCACAGCGAATCGTAAAAGGTGATGTGCCGGATTCCTTAAAGGATAAAAAGTTATTTGCCCTTGATATGGGTTCTTTAGTAGCAGGAGCGAAATATCGTGGTGAGTTTGAGGAACGTTTAAAAGCAGTTCTTGAAGAAATTAAAGCCAGCGATGGACAGATTCTTTTATTCATTGATGAGCTGCATACGATTGTTGGTGCTGGTAAGACCGACGGTGCGATGGATGCCGGAAACTTATTAAAGCCAATGCTTGCCAGAGGTGAACTTCATTGTATTGGTGCTACAACATTGAATGAGTACCGTCAGTATATTGAAAAGGATGCCGCATTAGAGCGTCGTTTCCAGCCGGTTATGGTCGATGAACCTACGGTAGAAGATACGATTTCTATTTTGAGAGGTTTAAAAGACCGCTACGAAGTATATCACGGGGTAAAAATTGCAGATAGTGCCTTAGTAAGTGCTGCTGTTTTATCTAACCGTTATATTACTGACCGTTTCCTTCCAGATAAGGCAATTGACCTTGTGGATGAAGCATGTGCGATGATTAAGACAGAACTGGATTCCCTTCCTGCCGACCTTGACGAAGTACAGAGGAAGATTATGCAGTTAGAAATTGAGGAAGCAGCCTTAAAGAAAGAAACGGATCGTCTTAGCGTAGAACGTCTTGAAAATCTACAGAAAGAACTTGCCGAATTACGTGAGGACTTTAAGTCGAAAAAGGCTTCCTGGGATCAGGAGAAGTCCGCAGTAGAGCGTGTTTCTAAATTAAAAGAAGAAATTGAGAGTTTAAATAATGAGATTCAGATTGCACAGCGCAATTATGATTTAAATAAAGCAGCAGAATTACAGTATGGTAAACTGCCAGAATTGCAAAGACAGTTAGAAGAAGCGGAAGACAGTGCTAAGAAGAGAGAGTCTTCGATGGTACATGAATCCGTAACGGACGATGAAATTGCAACGATTATCAGCCGTTGGACAGGTATTCCAGTAGCCAAACTTACCGAGAGTGAGAGAAATAAGACCTTAAATCTTGATAAGGAGCTGCATAAACGAGTTGTTGGTCAGGATGAAGGTGTAGAAAAGGTTACTGAAGCCATTATCCGTTCCAAAGCAGGAATTAAAGATCCGACAAAACCAATTGGTTCCTTTATGTTCCTTGGACCTACTGGTGTAGGCAAGACAGAGCTTGCGAAGGCACTTGCTGCCAGTTTGTTTGATAACGAGCAGAATATGGTTCGTATTGATATGAGTGAGTATATGGAGAAATATTCCGTATCTCGGTTGATTGGAGCTCCTCCAGGATATGTAGGATATGAGGAGGGCGGCCAGCTTACCGAAGCCGTCAGAAGAAAACCGTACTCGGTTGTTCTTTTTGATGAAATAGAAAAAGCACATCCAGATGTATTTAATGTGCTATTACAGGTACTCGATGATGGGCACATCACTGATTCCCAGGGCAGAACAGTAGACTTTAAGAACACGATATTAATCATGACCTCCAATATCGGTTCCCAGTATCTGCTCGAAGGAATCAATGAAAATGGTAACATCAAATCTGATGCAGAAAATATGGTCATGAATGACCTACGTTCCCACTTCAGACCAGAATTCTTGAACCGTCTTGATGAGATCATTATGTTTAAACCTCTTACTAAGGACAATATCGGTGGTATTATTGAACTTATGCTTGCCGATGTTAATAAACGTCTTGAAGATAAGGAACTCTCTATCCATCTTACTGATGCTGCAAAGAATTATGTTATCGAACATGGATATGAACCAGCATACGGTGCACGTCCATTGAAGAGATATCTCACAAAGCATGTTGATACTCTTGCTGCGAGGATGATACTTTCTGGTGAAGTATATGCACAGGATACGATTGTTATTGATGAACAGGGAGGGGAGCTGGTTGCCTCTGTTCAACATAGAGAGTGATAATTTAATCAAGGATGATTCATTGTTAAAAATAAACTATTTAGAAATATTGTATTATAAATTATAAAGAGGATAATAACGGGTAGAAAATATTATTTTTAATAAAAATATACAACTATAAATAAAAGGCTATTACTATATACAGTTGCGATTTTAACTGTTAAAGTAATAGCCTTTTATAGTTATATTATAATTCATTATTCACCATATAATAATAAACCGTCGATAAAAAGTTAGAATTGGTTGGCGCACCTTTACTTGAATAATTACAAGAATGAAAAATTTTTTCAATGGTTTCTAAATTGCCTTTTAGAAAGCCGATTTCGACAGCGTGTCGAATATTTTTTTCAACACGGGCAGAGGTGCTGGAACATTTTTTGGCAACATCAACATATAATCTTTTTGTGATATTATTCAGGTATTCAGGGTCAAGTGCGATTAGTTCTAATGCGGTTACTATGTAGGAGAAACCAAGCATATTAGCGGGAATCCCGATTTGCATCAGAAGTTTTTGGATTCCAGAGGTCTCAATGCGTAAAATATTTTTAATATCATTTTTACTGTTTATTGTAAAAACGATAACTTTTTGATGGTCTCCCATAGTGTCGATAAATCTCCAAAGGTCATCCTTGACATGGAAAATTCCTGCAAAATCAATAAAAACGTTAGACATATATTCTATCTCCTTCCTTTTTTGTTATCTAGTACATTTTAATATGTATATTGACATAATAAAATATTAGGAATAACATAACATTTATAAAAATTTTTAAAAAATCATGTCAGTAATGACCCTTAGGAGAAAAGATGTTCAGTGATAAGATTCGAGAGTTAATGATTGAGAAGGATATATCTCTTCCGGATTTGGCAACGCTTTCCGGAGTTCCATTTGAGACATTGCGTAATATTTATTATAGAAAGGTGAAGGATCCTAAAGTATCTACTGCTTTTCAATTAGCAAGTGCACTTGGAGTTACCGTTGAATATTTATTAAGTGATACAAATAAGGAAGAGGAGCTAGAAGATGCGGAAGAACAGGAAAATATAGAAGAAGAGATTCTTGAGAATTATAGAGAATGTGGGAATCATGGCAGGGCAATTATACGTATAGTTGCACGTTTTGAATCGAAAGCTGCAAGGAAAGAACGATTGAATCTACATAAAATGAAGCACAGGATTCCCTGTCTTATTCCTGTAGGAAGAGTTGGAGATGGGATTGATTATAATAGCTGTACAGTAGAAGATGAGTACACGATGATTAAAAAGGTCTATCTTGCCATTGAGATTACGAATAATAATTTTGCTCCAGCATATTGTAAAGGAGATAGAATTTTGTTGGAGAATCGTTTTCCGGAACTGGGGGAAAGAGCGGTATTTACAGATGGAGTAAAAGCATATTTTCGTTACTTTAAGATGGAGGGGGATAAGTATTGCTTAAAATGCCTGAATGGCAGAGGAGAGGATATTTTACTGCGTCGAATGGATGAGGTAGATTGTCTTGGTACGTGTATCAGTGTAATAAGACGATAAAAGAATATGTTGGAAAAATAAAGAATTTCCAGAATAAGTTACTTAATTACAAAAAACAAAAGATGGTATATCCTTTTCGAATAAACAGCTTTTATTTTTACTGTCTATCTAAAAGGGAGCGTACCATCTTTTGTTTTCTTTTTTCAATAGCAGGCGAATTAAAGATCATAATCCTTTCCGTCGAAGGTTTCATCACCTGAGAGGCGGTTGATGAACTTTGGATGGTATTTGGAGTATACGATAATCTGTTCCTTATATAGTCCGTGATAACCGGAAAGCATATAGCTTATCGATATTGCAATTAATATATAGGAAACGCCCTCAAATCCAAATAGCTCAAATCCGATTAGCATGGAGGCAATTGGACAATTTGTCACACCACAGAAAAGGGCGAGCATTCCGGTTGCCGCACAAAGAGATGGTGAAATACCAAAGATATGTCCAAACAGGCATCCAAAGGTTGCACCCGTGAAGAAAGCAGGTACAATCTCGCCACCTTTATATCCAGCAGCAAGTGTTAAAGAGGTAAGTAACATCTTTAACAAAAAGGCATATGCTGGTACATTTCCTTCAATAGCCTGTGCAATCATATCTGTTCCTGCACCATTATAATCATAATTTCCAATCAGGAGTGTAATTCCGATAACAAGCAGACCGCCTGCAATAATCTTTATGTAAGCATTTTTAAAGAACTTGCTGTAAAATAGTCCGGCCCCTTTTAGAAACATACAAAATACAACACTTAATCCTGCACAGAAAATGCCGAGCAGTACGATTTTAGCACTGCTTGCCAGAGTGAGTTCCGGAATGCCATGAATTGTGAAAGCCTCAGGATTAATTCCCATATTTACTGCAAAGCGATTTGCCACGATAGAAGCAAATACACAGGGAACTAAAGCTGCATAATGCATAATTCCAACACTGATCATTTCCATTGGAAAAATAGCTGCGGCGAGAGGGGTTCCAAAGACAGCAGAAAAGGCGGCACTCATTCCGCTCATTACAAGAAGCTTTCGGTCCCCTTCATCAAATTTAAAAAGTCTTCCTATTGTATTACCGATACTTCCTCCCATTTGAAGGGCTGCACCTTCACGACCGGCAGAACCGCCGAACAAATGGGTGATAATTGTTGCCGCAAAAATAAGAGGGGCCATATAAGCCGGAACATCCTGATTCTTTCCGTGTACCGCTGTCATGATAATATTTGTCCCTTTATCCTGTTGTACTCCACAAAGATGGTACAAAAATACAATGATAATACCGCCGACTGGCAGGAAATATAATAAAAGTGGATACTGTCCGCGAAGAGTGGTTACTTTTTTTAAACAAAAAGAAAAGGCACTACTGAAAGCCCCGACAGCGACTCCTGTTAATACTGCCATAAAAAGCCATAATGCACAGGTCTTTAGATTGTAGTATATTTTTCTTAAGTAGCGTTCTACGATTTCTTCCATAATTTTTCTCCCTTTTCTTATACATTCAAAAATAAAATCTTATAAAAAAGAGTGTACTCTATCCGAATTTGTATTGTCAAGTTCTGGAGAAAAAAGAATTGACATTACTTCCATTTCGTGATAAATTAAATTCTGTAAATGCAAAGAAGAGGAATAGTAGAATGATGAAAGCATTCAGAGAGCTGCTGGTTGGTGTGAAGCAGTAGTGGACATGATTTGAACTCGCCTCCGAGCAGCCTGTTGAACCGCATG
>NZ_CAKRCF010000072.1 GCF_934307085.1 uncultured Anaerobutyricum sp. | reverse complement strand
GGTTCAAACAATCGCAATAAGCAGAGGCTTAAGGTGGCAAAACTTCACGAAAAGGTTTCCAATCAACGAAAAGACTTTCTGCATAAGCAGTCAAGACAGATAACCAATGCCTATGATTGCGTATGTATAGAAGATTTGGATATGAAAGCAATGTCGCGGTCACTAAATTTTGGGAAATCTGTTTCGGATAACGGCTGGGGAATGTTCACAACATTTTTGAAATACAAACTGGAGGAGCAGGGTAAGAAGCTTGTGAAGGTGGATAGATTTTTTGCAAGCAGCCAGAACTGTTCTGTTTGTGGTTACAAAAATGCAAAAACAAAAAATCTTGCGTTAAGAGAGTGGGATTGTCCGCAGTGCGGGACCCATCATGACAGAGATGTAAATGCGGCGGTAAATATCAGAAATGAGGGAATGCGGCTGGTAAATGCATGATCTTAACACAATATAACACAACCGTGGGACACACGGGGATAGCTCGCATATGCTTAGCACAATAGTGTTATCGAACGAGAACCAAACTTGCCGAGGTTGGGAAGCCCCCACCTCTACAGGTGGGGGAGGATGTCACAAAGGACATTCTCCAATCCTTTCTGCAGTACTTGTTGTTGCGTTAACGATAATCGTGACAATGTATTTAGTCGGTGGAGTCTCTGGTAAAACCGCCGCGACTAAAGTCACAAATATAGGGGGAGTAGACTCTCTTCGGGGGCGTCTCTTTGCCTGCGGCAAATTCCTATTTACAAAAGAAACTCTTGACAAATGAAAAAGAGTAATATATGATGAATCCTAGTAAGAAAATGGGAATTGAGGAGCAAGATTATGATGATGATGTGTGTCATGCCAATGAATTGCATAACTTGTAGCTGCGAAGATTCGCAGATGTATATGTCTTCTGAGAAGGAGACTGGCTTGCCTGCACATAATTATCAGAATGCGTGTTCATAGATTTTAGATGAAGTTTTTTGAAAGGGTAAGGGAATTTAAGAAATAAGAAAGATTCTCACCTGAATAAGAATTGCATTTACACAGCACTAAAGATGAGTTTTAAGCAGGTAGCGATACCTGCTTTTTTCTTTAGGTTTACAATGCTTCAATATGACCTTATAATAGTTAACATTAAGTTTTAATGTACTCTAAATCTGATAGAAGTTTATATTAAGTTCTTTTCTGCAAAATGCAATATGTTAATAGCTCAAGTGTAACAGTCAGACATAGATTAGACATAGAATGGATATACAAAATGTTCAGGCAGAGAGTACATTTTCAAGAAAGGGAGGAAGACAATGGCAGAGATTGTAATAGAGAATCTGTATAAGTCTTTTGACACAAAAGATGGAACAGTAGAAGCTCTTAAGAATGTCAATTTAAGCATTGAATCTGGCGACATTTACGGAATTATCGGCATGTCTGGTGCTGGTAAGAGTACATTGGTACGATGTATCAATTTCCTTGAAGTGCCAACAAAGGGACGAGTTCTTATTAATGGAAAGTCTTTAGGAGATTATACTTCAAGAGAGCTAAGGAAGCAGAGAGAAGATATTGGAATGATTTTCCAACATTTTAATTTGCTTATGCAGAAAAATGTTTTGGAAAATGTCTGTTTTCCACTGTATATTCAAGGGAAGTCTAAGAAAGACGCAAGAAAGAGAGCAAAAGAACTTTTAGATATTGTTGGACTTGGCGACAGAACAGGAGCTTTTCCAGCACAGTTATCTGGTGGACAGAAACAAAGAGTTGCGATTGCAAGAGCATTAGCTTCTGATCCGAAGATTTTACTTTGTGATGAGGCGACCAGTGCACTTGATCCGCAGACTACATCTTCAATTTTAACGTTGTTAAAAGATATTAATCAGCGATTTAATATCACAATCGTAATTATTACCCATCAGATGTCTGTTGTCCGTGAGATTTGCTCTCATGTAGCAATCGTAAAAGGCGGTGAAGTTGCAGAACAGGGAACAGTGGAAGATATTTTTACACATCCAAAGACAGCTGTTGCAAGAGAACTTCTTAAAAATGATGTTGGTGATGACGGTGAGGAGAAAAGGGGACAGACAGCAGGTGGCAAAGAACTGATTCAAAGCGGAGAAAAGATTCGAATTGTCTTTTCTGAAAATTCTGCATTTGAGCCGGTTATTGCAAATCTTATTCTCAACTTTAATGAGCCGGTAAATATTTTAAAGGCAGACACAAAGAATGTCGGTGGTGTAGCAAAAGGAGAGATGATTCTTGAATTCGCACCAGATTGTAAAAAGAATAAAGAAATGAAACAGTATCTTTTAGACAGGGGATTAGAAATCGAGGAGGTGAATGAGCATGTGGACTAAAGAAATCACAGATATGATTATCAATGGTGTATGGGCAACACTTTATATGACAGTAGCTTCCACAGTCTTAGGCTATGTATTTGGTCTTCCGATGGGCGTCCTGTTAGCAATCACAGATAAAGAGGGATTAACACCGAACGCAGTCGTATACAAAATATTAGATGTAATTGCTAATATCGTGCGAAGCATTCCATTCTTGATTCTCCTTATTTTACTGATTCCATTTACAAGACTTCTTGTTGGACAGAGTTATGGTTCCACTGCAACAATCGTTCCACTTGTTATCGCAGCAATTCCATTTATCGGAAGAATGGTAGAATCTTCCATTAAAGAAGTAGACCCAGGTGTAATCGAGGCAGCCCGCTCTATGGGAGCAAGCAATATGCAGATTGTCATGAAAGTTCTTTTAGTAGAAGCAAGAACTTCTTTACTTACCGGAGCAACTATTGCAATCGGAACCATTCTTGGATATTCTGCAATGGCAGGTTGTGTCGGCGGTGGTGGACTTGGTGATATTGCCATTCGTTACGGATATTACCGCTATCAGACAAGTATTATGATCGTAACCGTTGTATTGCTTGTCATACTCGTACAGATTTTCCAGAGCATTGGTATGTTCCTTGCAGCCAAGCTCGATAAGAGAAAATAAACATATCATTTAACGCAAAAAAGAAAGAGAGGAAACAAAAATGAAAAAATTTGGAGCATTTTTATTAGCAGGTGTACTTGCAATTGGAGCTTTAACAGGCTGTGGAAGCACAGACAAGAAGGCCGAAAGTTCTACAGGAAGCACAGATACTAAGGTAATCAAGGTTGCTGCTTCTGCTACTCCACACGCAGAAATCTTAGAGGAGGCAAAACCACTTCTTGCAAAAGAAGGATATGACTTACAGGTAACTGTATTTGATGATTATGTACAGCCAAACGAAGTAGTAGACAGCGGAGACTTTGATGCCAACTATTTTCAGCATGTCCCTTACATGGAACAGTTCAACAAAGAAAAAGGAACAGACTTAGTAGATGCAGGTGACATTCACTACGAGCCATTTGGAATTTATCCAGGAACAAAGAAGAGCCTTGATGAAATCGCAGACGGCGACGAAATTGCTGTACCAAACGATACAACAAACGAAGCAAGAGCATTACTTCTTCTTCAGGACAACGGACTGATTAAATTAAAAGATGGTGCCGGACTTACAGCAACAGTAAATGATATCGCAGAAAACCCACACAACATCAAAATCGTTGAGTTAGAAGCTGCACAGGTAGCCCGTGTAACAGGAGAGACAGCATTCGTTGTATTAAATGGTAACTATGCACTTCAGGCTGGATATTCCGTAAAAAAAGATGCACTTGCATATGAAGCATCTGATTCTGAAGCTGCTAAAACATATGTAAATATCATTGCAGTAAAGAAAGGCAATGAAGACAGTGATGCAATCAAAGCATTAGTAAAGGTTCTCAAATCTGATGATATCAAGAACTTTATCGATGAGAAATATGATGGTGCAGTAATTGCATTTGAATAAATAAATTCTAATTGAAAAATCGCTGCGTGAAGCTTAGCTATCACGCAGCGATTTTTTAATTAGAATTTGATGCTTCTGTACCTACATCGGTAAGAACTCCCATAACCGGACGATACGGCATGGCAAAGCGTTGAGAGAGATACCGCATTGCAGCTCCAGTTTCCCCATCAGGGCCTCCAAATTGTGATATGATTGCTTTCGCCATTGCAGCGTCTGTTCTTTTTATATTGATTGGATATTCTAATCTTTTTTCATAATTCCACATAAAAGCTATCCCTCCATTTCCCATGGCCATGGTTCATTTGCCCACGCCCAGAATGTAGTATCCTTTGGTACGGTATCAAGGGTCAGAGGCGAAAAACGACTACTGTATTCTTTTAATGCCTGTTTCCTTGCGTTTTTGTAATATTCAAAATATTCTAAAGCTTCTGAATTTGAAGGGTGAGTGTCAAGAAATATGGCACAGTCTAATGCAGCAAAACTTACAAGATCAATATAACGTTTTAAGTTCTTTTGTTCCATACTGCAATTACAATTAGAATTACGGTTGTTAGAATTAGAATTTTGATTACGCGTTTGATTGCAGAAATGATGGTGGTTTCGATTACAGTTACCGTTGTAATTTTGAGATGCATTCATGTTTTGCATTATCTCTGGCACCTCCTTCCAGTAAAAGGCAGGTCAAGTTCCTGAAAGATAGTTCCAGCACAGAGAGCATTTTCAGGTTTATATATATTTTTCCATTTTTGCCATGGGACATAAGCCATAGCAAGTGGCATGGAATCCAAGTTTAAAGATTCTTTTTCCTGTCTACAAGAACAGGAAGAATGACAAGAATTATCCAGCATAAGGCAAACTCCTTAATTTTATATAGTTTGTAACAATCTAAAATAATGCGATATTTTTTGCTTGTTACTATAATATATATATGATAGCCCGGAAAAAGTGTCCCAATCATAAATAATGTAATATGTTTTACGAGAAATGATTCAAAAGTTTGGAGAGTACATAAATTGACAGAAATCTGTGGGGGGGGGTATAATATAAATACTGTTTTATTTCAGAATATGTTAGTTCCCCAAAATGACATATTAGAAATCCCCAAAACAGTGAAAAAGTCTTCTGAAAAAAGTGATTATTTTCGGAAGGCTTTTTTGTTTTTAACATAATATCTTTATAAAAATAAAACGAAATTTCTCAGAAAACTGCACATGGCTTGCATTTTTAGAGTTAGGAATGTATAATATAAGATTGATTAACTTAGTGTATTATTTTACCGTTAAATAAGATATTAATGAAGTAATACACGATGAAATTTGCTTTATTTTTTTAGAAAGGAATGGAACAATGACAAAAATAGATATTATTTCCGGTTTTCTTGGAGCAGGAAAGACAACTTTAATTAAAAAACTTATTGAAGAAGCACTGAAAGGCCAGAAGGTAGTTCTTATCGAGAACGAATTTGGTGAAATTGGTATTGATGGCGGATTCTTAAAGGAGTCTGGCATTCAGATTAATGAAATGAATTCAGGATGTATCTGCTGTTCTTTAGTTGGTGATTTTAATACAGCATTAAAGGATGTGTTAGAGCAGTATACACCAGATCGTATTATCATTGAGCCATCAGGGGTTGGCAAGCTTTCTGATGTTATGAAGGCAGTACAAAAAGTTGTAGATGCAGAAGAGAATGTTGTATTAAACAGTCATATCACAGTTGCAGATGCACAGAGAGCAAAAATGTATCTTAAGAATTTTGGTGAATTTTATCGTAACCAGGTTGAATTTGCCAGTGCGGTAATTTTAAGCCGTTCTCAGAATGTAAAAGAGGACAAGTTAGAGAAAGCAGTAGAACTTCTTCGCAGTCTGAATGATAAATGTCCTATTGTGACAACTCCTTGGGAAGAGCTTAGCGGTGCACAGATTCTTGAAGTAATGGAAGGTGAAAATGACTTCGCAAAAGAGTTGATGGAAGCTGCTCAGGTTTGTCCTGAATGTGGACATCATCACGACCATGGCGAGGAATGTCATGACCACCATCATGATCATGAGGAACATGGGCATCATCACGACCATGACCATGAAGAACATGAGCATCATCACGACCATGACCATGAAGAACATGAACATCATCACGACCATGACTACGAAGAGCATGAGCATCATCATGATCATGACTGTTGTGGACATGACCATCACCACCATCATGCAGATGAAGTATTTACAAGCTGGGGTAAGGAGACTCCTAAGAAATATACAGCAGAGGAAATTCGTGCAATTCTTGATACTTTATCTAAAGAGGATTCCAATGAGTACGGTGTCATCTTAAGAGCAAAAGGTATTGTTCCAGATGAGAATGGCAAATGGATTCATTTTGATTTAGTACCAGGTGAAGACGAGGTACGTTATGGTTCTGCAGAATATACTGGAAGAATCTGTGTTATCGGTTCTAAACTTAACGAAGAGAAACTTGCAGAGCTTTTTGGTTTATAGAAAATGTACTTTCGGAGTCTTTCTGACATTTACCTTTGTGAGAAGATTCCGAAAACATATGAAACCCCACAGGAGGAGAATTTATGTTAGGTAAGAAAAAGGAGCTGGAGATTCCTGTATATTTATTTATGGGATTCTTAGAAGCCGGAAAGACAACCTTTATTCAGGAAACACTGGAAGAAGATTATTTTAACGACGGAGAGCGAACACTTTTATTCGCCTGTGAAGAGGGAATGGAAGAATATGATGAAGAACTGTTAAAGAGAACAAATACAACAGTTGTTTATGTAGAAGAGCAGGAAGATTTCAACACAGAATTTCTTACAAGTAAGCTTTTACAGTACTATCCGGACCGCGTTATCATCGAATATAATGGTATGTGGACAATTGATCATCTTGTAGAAGCGTTAGAAGGAACTCCACTTATGATTTTCCAGACAATTGTAAGTGCGAATGCGGAAACATTTGACTTGTATATGAATAATATGCGTTCTCTTGCAGTAGAAATGTTTAAGATGGCAGAACTGGTTATCATTAACCGTTGTACAAAGGCAACACCAAGAGCAACTTATCGAAGAAGTATCAAAGCAGTAAATCGCCGTGTTCAGGTTGTCTTTGATTCTATGGTTCCAGGAGAAGATATGGAAGAAGAAGAGGATGAGCTTCCATTTGATATCAGCGGAGATGAAATTCATCTTGAAGATGATGATTATGGTGTGTGGTTCATTGATGCTATGGAACGCCCTGAACTTTATGATGGTAAGACAATGGTAATGAAGACTAGAATTTTTAAGGCAATGCGTATGCCAAAAGGAACTTTCGTTCCTGGCCGTCATGCTATGACCTGCTGTGCAGATGATATTCAATTCATTGGTTATCTCTGTCATACAAATCATGCAAAATCTTCTACAATTAAATCACTCAAGAATAAAATGTGGGTGACACTCACTGCAGAAGTACGTGTGGAATATAATGAGGAATATCAGGATAAAGGTCCTGTCCTTTATGCAAAACGTATTGAAGCTGCAGAACCACCAGAAGAGGAATTAGTGTATTTTTAAATTCTGATTAAATAAAATCGCTGCGCGATGGCTTACGGAAGCTACGACGCAGCGATTTTGTTCAATCAGGATTTTTTTGTTTCAAAATATTCTTTGGTAAGTTTTACAACTGTTCCAGATAAAAGGAATACAGCAATTAAGTTTGGTATGGACATAAGACCGTTAAATGTTTCTGCAATACTCCATAATAATCCCAAATCTACGGTTGCACCAAGAATAGCAACGAGCGAGTAGACAATCATAAACGGACGGATTGTTTTTGTTCCAAAAAGGAATTCCATACAACGAGAACCGTAAAGTCCCCATCCAATTGTAGTAGAGAATGCGAAGCAGCAAAGTGCAACAGCTGTGAAGATGGATACCCATCCGCCATAAGTTGCGGTGAATCCCTGAATAGTCAGTTCTGCACCGGCTGCCTGACCGTAAGGAACATGGATGCCGCTGCACAAAATGATTAAAGCTGTCAGTGTACAGATAATGATAGTATCTGTAAACACTTCAAAGATACCGAATAATCCCTGCTTTACCGGATGCGAGGTGTCTGCTGTTGCGTGAGCAATGGAGCCAGTACCAAGACCTGCTTCATTGGAGAAAATACCTCGCGACACCCCTTTTTTCATACTGGTGAATAAAGTTCCAACCATTCCACCGGTAAATGCTGCCGGATGAAATGCTCCCTCAAAAATGGATTGGAAGACAGCAGGAACATTCTGGATGTTTAAAATAACAACCCCAAGTCCAAGAATGATATAAAGTAATGCCATAAATGGAACTAAAGTTTCTGCCACCTTTCCGATTCGGCGGATACCACCAATAAGAATTAATGCAACACCGATAGCAATAACAATACCGCTCACAAGATTAATTGTGGAAAGGCTGTCTGATGAAGCAAGATTAAAGTTAAGCATCAGTGAATCAATTGCAGTTACGATTGTGTTAACCTGTGTTGCATTTCCTGTTCCAAATACGGTGAGAACACCAAAAAGAGAAAAGAGGAAAGCAAGCCAGTGCCAATGCTTGGAAAGTCCATTTTTAATATAGTACATTGGACCGCCAACCCAGTCACCTTGTGAGTTTTTCTCACGGAAGTGGACGGCCAGTGTTACCTCGGAGTATTTGGTACACATTCCAAGAAGGGCTGATATCCACATCCAGAAAACAGCACCAGGTCCTCCGATAGTAATTGCACCGGCAACTCCAGCAATATTACCGGTTCCAACTGTTCCGGCCAGTGCAGTGCATACCGCCTGAAACGGAGTGATAGATCCATCGGTGGCTTCTGATTTATCAAAAATCCGTCCAAGAGTATTTTTGATAGAGTAAGGAAACTTTCGAATTTGGATGAATCCTGTTCGGAAACTGAGATAAAGTCCAACGCCAATGATGCAGACCATGGCCGGAATACCCCAGATAAAGTTGTTAACAACGCTGTTAACGGCTTCTATTGTTTTTAGCATTAGTACAGTCCCCCTTTAGCTTACTAAAGTAATAATTATACCATTGTTTTATTAAGTAGTGCAAGAGTTTTACTCTTGTTTTTTTCCTAAATTTGTTTTATACTGTAGAAAGTTCAATATAAGACCAGGGGAGCTTGTCATTTTTAGGAAGCTGAGAGTAAGGTTGTACCTTAGACCCTTGAACCTGTTTGGATAATGCCAGCGTGGAAGAGTTTGCAAAAGAACTTTCAATAAAAAGTTTATCAGGAAGATTTTAAAAAGTTTTTAGAATTTTTGAAATATAGGATACAGATTCTTACTACAGATGTTATTTTTTATGAAGATAGGAAGTTATAGAAAAAAGTTATCTTATGAAGAGGGTTTCCTATAAGAATATTCTCATAAAAAATTTTAAAAATTTTCTGAGTAATGTATTTAAAAGCAGCGTCAGCATTATTTGCTGGCGTTTTTCTTTTCATCTGCAGGAATTTTTAAAAGAAGGTATAAATTCTTTTTTAGATATAGCCAATGGTAGATTGCAGAGCAGAAAAGAATAGCAGACTTTTTATGCGGCGTAAATACAATATTTATATAAGATATATGGAGGAATGAAGAATGAACGCAAGTGTAGCAATTCAGGTTTTACCATCTGTACAGGATGAAGAAGAAGTAAT
>NZ_CAKRCF010000071.1 GCF_934307085.1 uncultured Anaerobutyricum sp. | reverse complement strand
GCAGAGGGCAAAAACGAGACGACAGCAGAAAAGATGGAAATAAAAGCCAAGGGACATGTGCTGACAGAGACAAAAGCTAGAGAAGCGACCTGTACAGAAAAAGGAAATAAAGCATACTGGATATGTAGCAACTGTCAAAAAGTATTCAGTGATGTAGAAGGCAAGGCCGAGACGACAGTAGAAGCAATGACAGTAAGTGCGACAGGTCATAACTGGAATTCAGAATGGACAGTAGACAAAGAAGCCAGTTGTATAGAGGAGGGAAGCAGGAGCCATCATTGTAAAAACTGTAGTGAAGTAAAAGATAAACAATCTATTGCGAAAAAAGCACATACAGAAGTGATTGATCCAGCAGTTGCACCAACTGATATAAAACCTGGAAAAACAGAAGGAAAGCACTGTTCTATTTGCAATACAGTTCTCATAGCACAAAAAGAAATTCCGGCAACAGGCAAGCAACCATCTGGTGATACAAATACACCTACAAAGCCATCTCAGGATAATAATGGGGCACATTCCACACAAACTCCAAAGAAGGAGACTGCTTTAAAGAAGGGAACAAAAGTAACAGAGAAGAAGTCGAAAGCTGTTTACAGAGTAAATGGTAATAAAACAGTCGAGTATAATAAAGTGTATAAAAATGCAAAAACTGTAACCATACCAGCAACTATAAAAGTAAATGGAGTAACATATCGTGTAACAGCAATTGCAGCAAAAGCATTTACAAATAATAAGAATTTAAAGAAAGTTGTAATTGCAGCAAGCATAAAAAGTATTGGAAAGCAGGCATTCAGTGGATGTAAGAATCTTAAGACTATTACAATTAAGACTCCATATCTTACCAAAAAATCTGTAGGAACAAAAGCCTTTAAAGGAATTTATGCAAAAGCAACGATTAAAGTTCCAAAAAAACAAAAGAAAGCGTACCAGAAGCTTTTAAAGACAAAAGGAATTGGAAAGAAAGTAAGGATTAAGTAGTAGAAATTTACTGGGAATGGGGACTGTATTGGGGATACAGTCCTCTCCTCTGTTGAAATTTTGACTACAAATTTATTTATGGAAAGAAAGATGAATGAAAAATATAAAATAGCAGATTGTGTGTTTGAAATACAGACGATATATTCTTATGTCCATGAAATGTGTTGCGAATATAGAACGGAAGAAAATCCAGAATTTATTATTTCCACAGAAGAAAAAGATATCGAATGGGAACAAAAAAAGGCAGAAGAAAATCAAAATAAGCAGAATGATTTTCCAGCAAAATATTTTGAAAGCCTGGCTGTGTATCGGAAAATAGCTGAAGTGTTGATTGACAGAAATATTTTATTGATTCATGGTTCTGCGATTGCGGTAGATGGGCAAGGATATCTTTTTACTGCTAAAAGTGGTGTCGGAAAGTCTACTCACGTAAGGTTTTGGAGAGAAACTTTTGGAACGAGAAGTCAGATGATTAATGATGATAAGCCATTATTAAAAATAAAAGAGAGTGGAGTTTGGATTTATGGAACTCCATGGGATGGAAAACATCACCTTAGTACAAATGTTTCAGTGCCATTGAAAGCAATATGTATTTTACGTAGAGGAGAAGAAAATAGAATTTGCAGACTTACGGGACAAAAAGCATATTCGTATTTCTTACAGCAGTCGTATCGTTCTTCTAATCCTAAAGATATAGTGAAGAGTTTTTCGTTGTTAGAATTGCTTACGCTAAAAATACCAATATATAAACTAGAATGTAATTTAGAAAAAAGAGCAGCACTGATAGCCTATGAAGGAATGCAAGAAGAAAATTAAGGATAGTTAATAGAAAAACAAGTATTAGTGCAGGTTAATTTATAATAATTGTATTTATATGGCATGAGTAATAAAAAGGAAAAGTTGTAATGACATATGAAGAATATTTTGGAAATCATACAGAACTCGTTTATCGAAATGTTGGAGTAAGTATGCTTCCTATGTTAAAGCAGGGAAGAGACATATTTGTTTTAAAAAAGAAGACAAGTGAAAGATGTAAAAAGTATGATGTTGTCTTGTATTACAGAAAAACAGGGCAATATGTTCTACACAGAATTGTAGAAGTTCATGAAAAAGAATATGTACTTCTTGGGGATAACTGCGAGAATAAAGAATATGGAATAAAGGAAGATGATATTCTTGCAGTAATGGATTCTTTTGTTCGTAAGGGAAAGACAATACTGACATCAGATTGGAAATATCAAATGTATATACATATATGGTATTGGATTTATCCACTTCGCAAGCAAATATTTCGAGGAAAAAGGAAAATGGGGAGAATAAAACGTGTCTTGCAGAAAACAAAAAAATAGACAAACTTTATGCTGGATTGCTCAGGTAGCAGGAAAGAAAAAAATATATGTTTTTATTTTGGCAATTCTTCAGATGACATCGGGGATTGTTGGCGTAGCAGATGCGTTATTTCTTCGAAATATTATTGATGCAGCAGTTGCAGAGAATGTGCAGGAATTTTATCAAGGAATTTTACTTTTTGTGGGACTAATTTTGATAGAAATAATTTTACAATTATCTAGTCGATTTCTGGAAGAATATACAAAGGCTTCTTTAGAAAATAACTTTAAAGGAAGATTATTTGAAGCTTTGTTATATCAGGAATATTCTGTTGTTGCATCATTTCATTCAGGGGAATGGATGAATCGGCTGACATCTGATACGGTTGTAGTAGCAGATGGAATAACACAGATTATTCCAGGAGTGATGGGGATGTCAGTTAAGATTATGGGGGCACTTACTATAATTTTTTACATAGAGCCCAGATTCACTTTTGTATTAATTCCGGGAGGACTTCTTCTTATCTTTTTTACATACAGATTTCGGAAGATTACGAAACAATTACATAAACGGGTACAGGAAGCTGATGGAAAGCTAAGAATATTTTTGCAGGAAAGTCTCAGTAATATGATAGTTGTTCGTTCTTTTTCACGAGAAGAATTTTTCAAAGAGAAATCATGGGAAAAGATGAAAGAACATAAAGAAAAAAGATTAAAAAAGACAGGTTTTTCAAATATCTGTTTGGCAGGTTTTGGGGTAATTATGAATGGAGTATATGTAATAGGGGCAGCATATTGTGGTTACGGAATTTTAAAAGGAACGCTTACATATGGGACATTTCTGGCTGTATTACAGTTGATTGGACAAATACAAAATCCATTTGCTAACATTACAGGATATCTTCCACGATATTATGCAATGTGTGGAAGTGCAGAAAGAATTATGGAAATAGAAAAAGAAGAAAAAAAGGTTTTGGGGAAAACTAAAGATATTAGAAGATTTTACGAAAAAAATTTAAGAGGGATTTATTGCAAAAAGATAAAGTTTGCTTATCCAGGTCAGAAGCAGGCTGAAAGAAAGTATGTATTTGATGAGATTAGTTTTTTAGTAAAAAAAGGTGAATACATCGCTCTTACAGGTCCTTCAGGGTGTGGGAAGAGTACAATTTTAAAGTTATTACTTTGCCTGTATTATCCGGATAAAGGGGATTGTATTTTAGAAACAGATACAGGACAGATTTTACTTACGGCAGAGTATAGGGAACTTTTTGCATATGTGCCACAGGAAAATTATCTGATGAATGGGACAATCAAAGAAATCATAAGTTTTGGGGAACAAGAGAAAATAAATGATGACGAAGTATGGCAGGCACTTAGAATCGCATGCGGAGAAGAATTTGTACGGAAACTCCCGAATGGTTTGGATACGATTCTTGGGGAACGAGGAAGTGGGCTGTCAGAAGGACAGATGCAAAGGCTGGCAATTGCAAGAGCTGTATTTTCAAAAAGACCGATTTTATTACTTGATGAATCAACAAGTGCACTTGATGCACGGACAGAAAAACAGCTTCTTGCAAATTTACAGTTAATAACGGATAAGACGGTATTTATTGTAACACATCGTCCGGAAGCATTATCTATTTGCGATAAAGAATTGAATTTTTCTGCAAATGGAATACAGATAAAGACATTAAAAAATAAAGAAAATGGGGATGGAAATGCTTGAAAAGACATTGGGGATAAACCAGCCTTTTTCTGATTTTTTGTATCTGCTTATGTGCGGGGTACATAGAGAACAGCCGGTTTCAAAAGTCATTAATGAGATGAACATTGAAGAGGTTTATCGTATTTCACGATATCATGCCCTTGCGGCAATGACCTATATGGTTCTTGAAAATGGACAGAATGAATTAGAAGGAGAAAGTTTTAAAGACTGGAAAAAGGAAAAAGATAAGTCGATAAGAAAAAGTATGCTTTTGGATGTAGAACGGGAAAAGCTTCTTAATTTTATGGAAAATCAGGGGATATGGTATATGCCGCTAAAAGGAGTTATTTTAAAGGAAATGTATCCTGCATTTGGTATGCGTCAGATGGCAGATAACGATATTTTATATGACAATAATTTTCAGAAGGAGCTTTGCATCTGGATGAAGAGACAGGGGTATAAAGTAATATCCTGCGGAATAGGAAATCATGATGTATACGAAAAAAAGCCAGTTTATAATTATGAGATGCATACGGCACTATATGGCGGGGAACATAATCCAATATGGATAGAGTATTATAAAAATATAAAAGAAAGACTTATAACAGATGAGGGGAAAAAATATAGTTTTCATTTTACAAATGAAGACTTTTATATATACATGATTACACATATATATAAACATTTTGATGGTGGGGGAACCGGGGTACGTTCTCTTTTAGATATTTATATTTACCTTCAGGAAAAAGAACAGAAAATGAATTGGAGTTACATAAAGCAGGAACTTGAAAGATTGCGGGTGGAAGATTTTGAGGAAAAAATACGATTACTTAGCAAAAAAGTATTTTCTGAAAAGTTATGTAAACTCACGGAGAAAGAGGAAGAATTATTAAGATATTTTCTTTGTTCAGGAACCTATGGTACATTGGAAAATCATGTGCAGAGAAGACTGGATAAATTTGAAACAGACAAAAAAGGATATATTATAAAGCGGCTTATTCCAGATGAGAAATTTTATAAAAATTATGTTCCGTTTGTTTACGAATATAAATGGAGTAGACCATTTTATATTATTTTTCGTCTAATAAGAGGTCTGCTTAGAAAGGACAGAAGAATTATAAGAGAAATAAAAGCACTAAAAAAGGCAGAAAACAGATAAAAATGTTTTTGTCTGTTAATTTGGGAGGAAGATTATGAGAAAAAACATGAGTAAAGCTTTGGCGGTATCCTTATCTATCGCATTAGCGGCCGGTAATACACCAATAGGAACACGATATGTTTCTGCACAGGGAAATCCTGTTAGCTTAGAAGCACAGGCAGCACAAAGTAATACTGTAGAAAATGGAGAATCAGCGGGAGAAGGCACAGAAACGAATGTAGAGGGTGAAACGGAGAAAACAACAGAAGAAGAAAAAACAGAAGGCTCTTCCGAAAAGAGAGAGGATACACCAAGTACAGCAACAAGTGAGGATAAAAAGGAAGATTTGGAAGGGACTACAACCGAAGGTAAATCAGAGACATCCACAACGGAGGGAGCGGAGGAAGCTTCTACAGAGACCCAACCAGAAGAAACGGAACAACCAGAAGAAGAACCGGTCGTTTCACTTACACAGGGAGAGGAAACAACAAATTATACAGACTTTACAGAAGCATGGGATATTGCATCAGTAACAGGTGGAACTCTGACTTTATGCCAGAATCTGGAAGTGCCAGAGACATTAGAAGCATCAGCAGATATTACTTTGGATTTAAATGGATATGAGTTATCAGGAAGTATAGAAGTAACAGCAGGTACCTTATATATAACAGATACAAGTGAGAATGGAGAAGGTCTGCTTTCTAGTCCAGCAGGTGCGACAGTTACTGTAGCAGGTGGAACATTGGACGTTGCTAGTGTGCAGATTACAGGAACAGATGCTGCAATTAATGTATACAATGGAACAGTAAATATTGATAAGGATACTGTTGTTTCTGCAGAAGGCAATGCTGTTAATTTAATTACACCATACAGTGTAGATACAAATAGTATGGATAATATAGAGTTTATTGTATCTGGAGGAAGTATTACTTCAGCAGAAGGGGCAGCAATTAGAGAAGATTTTGATACATCAGAAAGTCAGGATAGCGAAGAGATTACCTGGTATACCAATATTTCCAATATTACAATCAAGGACGGAACTTTTTCAGGAAAAGAAAAAGCGGTAGACTTTAGTGATTCTTTAGTAAAAGAGGAAGGTGTACTTAACATCACAGGTGGGACATTTTCCTCTGATATCAAAGAATATTTATCTTCTGCCTATACAACAAACAAAACAGAAGACGGACAGTATGTTGTTTCAGAAAGAGAGAATCCTGTAAAAGAAGACTTACAGTATAAGTTGGAAGATGTTACTTATGATGGAAAAGTGCATGCAGTCAAAGTAAGTAGCAAAAAGGCATTGGGAGAAATAAAAATTTTTTATAATGGAGAAACCACTGTGCCTGTAAATGCCGGAACATATAAAGTATCTGTTGAAATAGGAGAAAACAATAACTATTTTGGTGGACAATTTGATTTGGGAAGCTTTCAAATCAAAAAAGCAGAAACATCAGTAAATCTCACAGTGGCACTAACTAATGAAAGAGAACATGTCGAAGAAAATACGATTGGATACTTCGGAGATGAAGTGACAATGACTGCATCTGTAGACGGTGTAGGAGAAGAAACTTTAGAGGGAAGTGTAGAATTTTATGATGGAGAAACCGAATTAAAGACAGTTCCATTAAAAGACAATAAAGCTCAGTTAAAAACAAGTGAACTTACAGCAGAGACACACGAACTCACAGCAAAGTATATTCCTTCTGAAAAAGCAAATTATAAAGGTTCAGTTTCTGAAAAAGTAGCTGCAAATATAGCAGAGGTTAAAGAGACAGGCATCGAAGTAACAACACAGCCGACAAAAACAACTTATACAGATTCAGAAACTTTTAATCCGGAGGGAATGGTAGTTACTGCTCGCTATAATAATGGTAGCACAAAAGAAGTAGAAGACTATGTTATTGATACAACAAAATTAACGGTAGATACAAAAGAAGTACAAATTACTCATGAAAAGGATTATACAACAACTATCCCAGTTACAGTAAGTCATGATACAAATTACAGATATGAAAAGAATGAGGATGGGAATACACTTACAAAAAGATGTGGTGGTTGTGATGAAATATTTGGAACGGTATCCATTGCTGCTCCGGAAAATCTGGAATTAGACCGTGAAAATGGAAACCCAGCGGTTCTTACAGTAACAGGAGATATCGATGCTTCAGAAGTAAGTATTACATATGCATCATTAACAGGAGGAGATATATCCTCACTCGTTCCAACACAAGCTGGAACGTATACTGCTACAGCGACTTATAATGAACAAACAGTAACAATTTTATTTACATTGTTTGTTAGTGTCACAGACGTGACATCCAATGAAGTTTATGCATTAAAAGTTGGTGACAGTGCTAATTTAAGCAAAAAAATTCTACCAGAAGATGCAAGTAATCAGGAAGTTAGCTGGGCGTCAGATAACGAAAAAATTGTAACTGTAGATGAAACTGGAAAAATCACAGCAATTGCAGAGGGCGAGGCCAATGTTACAGTAACAACCAAAGACCAAAATAAAACTGCAACATGCAAAATCTATGTAATGTCACAGAATGCGAAATTTGGTAAATGTGGTGATAATGCATGGTGGAAATTCAAGGATGGTGTGTTTACTGTCTGGGGGAATGGAGCGGTAACGGATACTTCTGGATTTTCGGCTTATAAAACTAAGACAATATCGGTGATTGTGGAAAAGGGAATTACAGAAATAAAAGGCTTTAACGGTTTTAATGAGTTAGCGGAAGTAAGTTTCTCAGAAGGATTGGAAGCAATAGGTCAAAGTGCGTTTTGGAATTGCTCTAATTTAAAAGAAATCAATTTGCCGGAGAGCTTAAAAGAAATTAAATGGTCAGCGTTTAGAGAATGTAAAGGGTTAAGGGAGATAACTTTGCCATCTCAGGTAACAAATGTGGAAGCCTATGCGTTTTATAATTGTATAAATATAGAAAAAATCATAATAAAAGGGAATATTATAAACGGAGGAGCAGCGTTTGGAAATGTTGGAGCAGGCATTGTAAATGAAGATGGAGAAGTTGTAGGAACAAAAGTAATTTATTCATCAGAAGTCAAAGAAATAGGTAGCATAATATTTTCCGATAGTAGTATTGGATCTGTAAGTTTTCCAGAAGGTTTAGAAAAAATTTCGGCGAGTGCTTTTGCTAGATGTAACTTCTTAAAGAAAATAGAATTGCCGAAATCATTAAAAGAAATTGCATCGGGAGCATTTTATAATTGCACACATATGACATATTTAAAAATAAATAGTCTAGATTGTATATATAAGAGAAATTCATCATATCAGTTAATTGCATTTTCTGGATGTGGAACATCGGAAGATGAAGGATTAAAGGTTGTATTTTCGGATGATATAGAAAAAATACCGAATATAGGATTGAAAGATGCTAATTTGAGAAGCGTACAATTGTCCAAACAAGCTAAAGTTATTTGCGATAATGCATTTGACGGATGTGCTAATTTAAAAAGTATTGTAATACCGGATAGTGTAACAGAAATAGGAGCAAAGGTATTTCGTGAATGTAAGGAACTGTCGTCAATAGAATTATCACATGAATTGTTAGTTATAGGTGATAGTGCTTTTTATGGATGTTCATCCTTATCGAGTATAGATTTGCCGGATAGCTTAGTTAGTGTAGGACAAGACGCTTTTGCGGAATGTACAGGTTTTAGAAAAATAAGTATTCCTAGAAATGTTACAACGGTAGGTCGTGGAGGATTTCAAAAATGTACGAATGTTTCTCAAATTATTATAAATGGTAGTATAAATTCTTCTTATAATATTTTTTCACAAGTTGGAACTACGGCAATCAATGAAATGGGAGAAGCGCTAGGACTGGAAGTAGAGTTTGAAGAGGGAGTTACTATAATTGGCGGAAATATGTTTAGTGGAAGCATAGTAAAGAAGATAAAGTTTCCATCTACGTTAAAAGAAATAGGGGCATCTGCATTTAGTAACTGTATGAATCTAGAACGAATAGATTTACCGGAGTCTTTAGAAATTATAGGAGAACAGGCGTTTAATGGATGCCAAAAGGTAAGTTATCTGAAAATAAACAGTGATAATTGTGCATATAAGACATCAAGTTATAATAGTACGAGACCGGCAGAGGTATTTGGAAGCTTTGGACGGTCAGAAGAGATACAGGAAAAAGGGCTTACGGTAGAGTTTGGAGATACAGTAAGGACAATAGCAGGGGCGAATCTGGGCTTTAAGAATACAAATCTTAAGAAGGTAATCTTTTCAAGGAATACGGAGACAATAAAAGGGGGAAGCTTTAGAGATTGTAAAGATTTAGAAGAAATCAATCTGCCAGAGAATCTGATAACGATAGAAGATGAGGCCTTTGAAAACTGCGAGGGATTGAAGAAGATTGAGATACCAGAAAGTGTAACAACAGTAAAGAATAATGCGTTTAGAGGTTGTACAAATGTAGGGAAGATAGTAATACATGGAAATATAACGAATGGGGCTAATATATTTACTGATGTGGGAACAACAGCGAAAGATGAAACAGGAGAAGCACTTGGATTAGAAGCAGAGTTTACAGAGGGAGTTACAGTAATTGGTGGAAATATGTTCGGTAGAAGCGTAGTAAAGAAGATAAAGTTTCCATCTACATTAAAAGAAATAGGATCATCTGCATTTAGTGAGTGTATGAATCTGGAGCAAATAGATTTACCGGAATCGTTAGAAATTGTAAGGCAGCAGGCATTTAATGGATGTCAAAAGGTAAGTTATCTGAAAATAAACAGTGACAGCTGTACCTATGAGACCTCGACTTATAATAGTACGAGACCAGCAGAGGTATTTGGAAGCTTTGGACGGTCAGAAGAGATACAGGAAAAGGGGCTTACGGTAGAGTTTGGAGATACAGTAAAGACAATAGTAGGGGCAAATCTGGGCTTTAAGAATACAAATCTTAAGAAGGTGATCTTTTCAAGGAATACGGAGACAATAAAAGGGGGAAGCTTCAGAGATTGTAAAGATTTAGAAGAAATCAATCTGCCAGAGAATCTGATAACGATAGAAGATGAGGCCTTTGAAAACTG
>NZ_CAKRCF010000070.1 GCF_934307085.1 uncultured Anaerobutyricum sp. | reverse complement strand
GATCCTACTAAACCAAGTACTTCCGAAGATCCTACTAAACCAAGTACTTCCGAAGATCCTACTAAACCAAGTACTTCCGAAGATCCTACTAAACCAAGTACTTCTGAAGACCCTAATCCTACTACAACAACCAGTTCTGAAGATACAGATACTGATACAGAACCAACCCCAGTAAACCCTACAACAAAAACTACTCAGAAAAAACATAACACTAAAAAAGCAACTACTAAAAAGAATAAAAAATCCAAATCATCCAAAACTGGTGATTCTTCAAACCCTGTTCTTTACATGGTTGTAAGTGTATTTGCACTTGTTATGTGTGCATTTATCGTTCTTCGCCGTAGAACTGACAGATAGTTCTGACAACTGAACTAATTAAACAAACTAACTAAACAAAACCCTCAGGATTTTTCTAATCCTGAGGGTTTTAAAACATCATTCATAAAATTGGAGGAAACATATGGAAACAGCTCAGAACAAAATTGTAAAAGCCGCTTTATTAGGTGCCGGTACTGTCGGCAGTGGTGTATATCAACTTGTCCAGGAACGTCAGGAAGATTTTCCTCATATTTGTGGCACACAAATCCAAATCACTAAAATTCTTGTGCGTGATGCCTCGAAAGAACGAGAAGGTATCCCTTCTCCCCTTCTTACAGATAACTGGAATGAAATTATTGAAGATGACAGTATTTCTATTATTATTGAAGTTATGGGTGGTATTGAGCCTGCAAAGTCTTATTTGCTTGAAGCAATGAAAGCTGGAAAACAGATTGTTACAGCAAATAAAGATTTAATTGCTGAACATGGGCATGAACTTTTAGATTCTGCCGAAAAATATGGCTGTGATTTCAAGTTTGAAGCTGCCGTTGCAGGATGTGTCCCAATCATTCAAGTATTAAAACAAAGTATGTCCAGTGAAAATATTACTGAAGTTATGGGTATCGTAAATGGTACAACAAACTATATTCTTACCCGTATGACACAGAGTGGTATGAGCTATGACGAAGCGTTAAAAGAAGCTACAGATTTAGGATATGCTGAAGCCGATCCTACTGCTGATGTTGACGGTCTTGATGCCGGTCGTAAAATCGCTATTATGGCATCCATCGCATTCCATTCTCGCGTTACCTTCTCTGATGTCTATATTGAGGGAATCCGCAATATTACCGCAAAGGACATTTTCTATGCAAAAGAATTTAATTCTGTCATCAAACTTGTCGGCATTGCAAGAAAAGATGAAGAAGGTATTGAAGTAAAAGTTCTCCCTATCCTTATTCCTCAGAATCACCCACTTGCAACAGTAAATGATTCCTTTAATGCTGTATTTGTCCATGGAACCGCTTCCGATGATACTATGTATTATGGTCGTGGTGCCGGAAAACTTCCAACTGCAAGTGCCGTAACCGGAGATTTATGTACCGTTGCAAGACATATGGTAGAAAATCACAGCAATCTTCATGTATGCTCCTGCTACAAAGAACTTCCAGTGAAAAATATTCAGGATACCCGTTCTCGTTTCTTCCTTCGTATGCAGGTAGCAGATCGTCCTGGTGTCCTTGCTAACATTACGAGTGTATTTGGTACAAGTCAGGTAAGTATCGCACAGATTATTCAGAAATCCCGTCAAAACGGTCTGGCGGAATTGGTTATTATTACCGACGAAGTAAAAGAACTCTATTTTTCCGATGCTTTGAATATTTTGAAAAGACTTTCCATAGTTGACAGTATTTCTAGCCTGATTCGTGTATATTAAGAAAATTTTACATTCATTTCTTATAAATACCTTGAAATACCCGTTGACAAATTAATCGAAATTATTAAAATAGAATGGTAATACTAATTTTAACCCAAGGAAATAGGAGGACTTATTACTATGCGAAAAACCAAGATTATCTGTACCCTTGGACCAGCAACGGATAAAGGCGATGTTTTAGAGCAGTTAATGCTTTCTGGAATGAACGTTGCCCGTCTTAATTTTTCTCACGATACTTACGAGAATCAGAAGAAAAGAATAGATAAAGTAAAAGCTTTACGTAAAAAGCATAACCTTCCGGTTGCATGTCTGTTAGACACAAAAGGACCGGAAATCCGTCTTAAAACATTTAAAGATGAAAGAGTTACTCTTGAGATGGGACAGGACTTCTGTCTTACTACAAGAGATGTAGAAGGAACAAAGGATATTGTCAGTGTTACTCACAAAGATTTACACAAAGATATCCATGTTGGTTCCAGCATCTTAATTGATGACGGTCTTGTAGGATTAAAAGTAGTGTCTATCAAAGGGCAGGATATTCACTGTAAAGTAGAGAATGGCGGAACTATTTCTAACCGTAAAGGTGTTAACATCCCTGGTGTTGAACTTTCCATCCCATTCATGAGTGAAAAAGATAAAGAAGATCTTTTATTTGGTATCAAACAGGATGTTGATTTCGTAGCAGCTTCTTTCACTAGAACTGCTGAAGATATCAAAGAAATGAAAGCATTCTTAAAGGCAAATGGCGGCGAAAATATCCGTATTATCGCTAAAATCGAGAACTCTCAGGGTGTTGATAATATCGATTCTATCATTGATGTCTGCGAAGGTATCATGGTTGCCCGTGGTGACATGGGTGTAGAGATTCCTGAAGAAGAAGTTCCAATCATCCAGAAGATGATCATCAAGAAGGTAATCGCCGCAGGTAAGGTAGTTATCACAGCTACACAGATGCTTGATTCCATGATGAAGAACCCTCGTCCTACTCGTGCTGAGACGACTGACGTAGCCAATGCTATCTACGATGGAACAAGTGCTACTATGCTTTCTGGAGAGACCGCTGCAGGTGCCTATCCTGTAGAAGCTGTTAAAATGATGGCTAAAATTGCTGAACGTACCGAGCAGGCAATCAACTATCGTAAACGTTTTGACGATATGGCTAAATATACTAACCCAGGTATCACAGACGCTATCTGCCATGCTACTTGCAGCACAGCTTATGACCTTGACGCAAAAGCAATCATCACAGTAACTAAGAGTGGTTTCTCTGCAAGAATGATTTCCAAATATCGTCCAGGACGCGACATCATCGGATGTGCTATGGATGAAAAAGTATGCCGTCAGTTAAACCTTTCCTGGGGTGTTCGCCCAATCCTTCTTGGAGAAGAATGGGAAGTATTCGTACTCTTCGAACGTGCAATCAATGCATGTAAGAGAGAGGGACTCCTTGAAAAAGGTGACGTTACTGTTATTACTTCTGGTGTACCAATCGGACGTTCTGGAACAACCAATATGTTAAAAGTTCAGGTTGTAGACGATTAACTACTAATTTGTAGATTTAATGTAGACGAAAAAAGAAACAATACCATATCCCATCTGCTCTGTAGTCGCATCTGGGATATGGTATTGTTTCTTTTTTCTGACTATCTAAATCCACAGTTGATGAGAATGGGGATTGCCCAGAAGTCTATGGTTTTCGTATCTTTAGTCCCTCAAATTAGTAGTTATCTTTTCTTTGTTTAATTTTTCTCCTATTACTATGAAGATTTCCTGTCCTTTTTTTATCGGTTGTATAGTAATATTCTGATGTGTGGCATTAAGTTCGATCCACTGATCTGGTTTTGTCTGCATAAATCCTTTTATTCGGAAAATATTCCCACATTCTTTGTCGTTAAATATTTGCTTTACTTTTTCTTCAATTTTTTCTACCGGCATAGTTAAATTCATAAAATATAATGACTGAAATGCATCTTCTTCTGCAATGTCTTTTTTCTCATAATCTGCACCAATATAGCCTGCTGACTGAATTCTTTTAAAATCTGCATCAGAAAGTTTATTCCAGTCTTTGGCAAAGATTTCTTTTCCAAAGCGGCGATCGCAATGGACAGATTCCATTGCTTTATTAAGGTGTGCTTTTGTGCGCTCTATATCGGTCTCTGCTGCCTCCTGCGCTTTACTTAATAAAATAATGCCTGCATTGGCTACTTCCGATGCAAGGATGAATTCTGCGTCTTCTGAGAGATTCTCTTCAAGCATTGCATCTACGACTGTAATTACATTTCCTATTTCATACCATCTGTCAAGCGGAGATTCATGAAGGGCATCGAAGAATTCGTCCATATCAAAAATTCCGGACGGCTCAATCAGCACTCTGTCATATCCGCACATTCCCATTGCAATGAGTTTTGTGCGAAATCTTCTTCTGTGACAATCCTTATCACATCCGCCTGCTACCATCTCCAATGTACATTTTTCTCCTGCAATGTCCTGAAGTAACATCATATCGACATTTACTGCCCCAAAATCATTCTCTAATATACCGATATTTAATCCCTGATCTATAAGATACTTTGCATATTTCTTTATAAATGTGGTCTTACCTGAACCTAAGAATCCTGTAATTAAATCTATTTTTACCATTTTATTTTTCCTCCTGTTTTGGCAAGGATATTATAACAAAAAAATGATTTTGATTCTATGCCAAAATACATAGAACAAAATCATTTTTATAATTCTGAACTTTTATAGGATTTTACTTAATTGCTACAAGATAAATATTGAAATTTCCGTGAACTCTATTGTATAATTATAAAGTTTAATGATGCTATGTACTTTTGAAGTCTTCACATTCTTACTTTTATAAGAAGATTCTGTGAGTACATTATGAAAAACAGGAGGTTTTACAACATGCTTCGTGATGATTTTGACTTACGCTTAACAAATGAATTAATAGAAACTTATCTTAAAATTGCCTATGGAATCAAACCGGGATGCTGGCTTGATGCTGAAAAAGGTCTTCTTCAGGAAAATGCGCTCTATCCTAAGTTAAAGCAAATGATCAACGATGGCAATATTAATGATGCGGAAGATATTCTCTATGAATATGCTAATCCAATTAATCCGGACATATTAAAAGTTGGTCTGTTCTTCTACTATGATCTAAACCGTATGGCTGATGCTGAACTTGAAGCGGCAGACTTCACTCGTGATGAAGTAAAAGAAGGTGTACAGGAATTACTTAAAATCTACGATCAGGAAAACTTTGGAACAATTTTTCGTTAGAAATCTAGTTCTTTCAGGATTAATTTATATTCTTCATTCTTCAAAATGTCGCAAATTTATAATTAATCCTGCATTTCTGACATGTGCTTTCTGTACCAGAGTGGTATAAGATTGCGCTGACATACGGGATTCTTACGTTCCTTAATCCCAATCGTCTGAAAGAATATTTTCCACAGTGCAGTCATACTATCGGTGTCCTTTGCTGCAGATTCTCTTGCCAGGAATTCTGACATTTCTTCTTCGGAAAGAGATGTCAGATAATATGGCTGATCTGCGGGATGTACCACTGCTGTTCTTCTGTTATCATCTATGATCATCCAGTCTTCGGAAGGTAATCTATCCACAAAATGTGGTGCAAGTAAGGTAATAACATCACATTTGGGTGAAATTATCCCCACAAGTATGTGATGATTCATCTCGGTAAAACGAATACATTCCCGAAATATATGTGCTTCATTACTTACTTTTCGTTCTAACTCAAATATTTTCATTACGATTGGATTCTGTAACGAACCCAGAATCTTCCTTCCATAATGAAATCCCAATATTAAAAAACGATAGATACTATCAAGCTTCTCCTCTTCATCCGCTGCCATCGCTGCATGATATACCATCTGATATGCACGAAAAGAAATCTTTTGTTGAATCGTTCTTATCACACTCTCTGTTTTCTCTCGATCTGCCTCCACATGACGGTATTCACAAAAAAGTTCCATTGTTCCAAACGGCTCTGTTCTTAACTTTATATTGTTATGTCCAAGATGGGATGCCCACGCTTCGTAAATACAGGTCATCATATCATCAAATCTATCTTTACATGTAAAAATTACCATATCATTTCTGCTTTCTTTAGGTGATGGGGAGTTCACGTCAAATTAAAATCATCAAATAAAGATAACTGTCTATATGTTGTTGGATGCTCTATCTTCCAGTTATCTTTCTGATTCGTCCCAATAAGCTGGCGGGCAATAAAGTCTTCTTCTATCGGTGTATGATACTTCATCTTACCTCGGCAGGTTACAAAAAAAACTGCCCGCTTTAATACAACTCCCATCTTCTTGATATCTTCAAAATCAAGTGCTGCCTGTCTTCTTGCCCTGACAATTCGCCCTGCGGACTTATTCCCTATTCCCGGAACACGAAGCAGCTGTTCATAGCTTGCCTGATTAATCTCCACAGGAAAATATTCTAAATGCCGTAATGCCCAGTCACACTTTGGATCCACAAATGTATTAAAATTCGGCCGGTCCGAACTTAGAAGCTCATCTGCCTGAAATCCATAATACCGAAGCAGCCAGTCTGCCTGATATAAACGATATTCCCGTAAAAGAGGTGGTGCGGTTCCGATTGCCGGAAGTTCCGGATCATCATTAAGTGGAACATATGCCGAATAAAAGACTCTCTTCATGTCATACTGCTGGTATAGCCGCTGTGTCAGTGATAACAAGTGAAAATCGCTCTCACCTGATGCCCCTATAATCATCTGGGTACTCTGTCCCGCCGGAACAAAGCGGAATCGTGTTCTCTTTCCTATATTCTGTAAAAAATCAGACGGTAAAAAATCTTTATCATGTAAATTATCTTTATTATTCTCTATATTGGTTTCATCTTTCTGTGTACCTTCCATGAGGGAAACGACGGACTTCCCATGAATACCGGAAACATTCTTCTCATTAAATATGCTATTCGACAAATATTGATTCCCCTTCGCCCGCTCCATTCGGCTATCCTTACCAAGTGCCATCCTCTGCGTCTGTATCCCTCTCTGAATCTGCTGAATCGGCCGAATCAGATTCTTTGGCTTCTTGTTCGGTGCCAGTCTCTTCAAGCCTTCGGCAGTAGGCAACTCCAAATTCACACTCATTCTGTCTACCAGAAATCCAAGTGCATATATAATATCATCCGGTGCCCCCGGTATCGCCTTCACGTGAATATAGCCATTAAAATGATACTTATTCCGAAGCATATAAATCGCCTCGTACATCTTCTCCATCGTATAAGCTGGACTCTTCACTACCGCAGAACTTAAAAACAGCCCTTCTATATAGTTTCTCCTGTAAAATTCCACAACCAGCCGACAAATCTCCTCCGGAGTAAATGTCGCTCTTTCTCGTTCATTCGCCACACGGCTCGGACAATACTTGCAGTCAAAAATACAATCATTACTAAAAAGAATCTTTAAGAGCGAAACACAGCGCCCATCTGAAGAAAATGTATGACAGATACCCGCAGATACTGTATTTCCAAGATGCCCCTTCTTCCCTCTTCGACTTGATCCACTCGAAGTACACGCCACATCATACTTCGCCGCATCTGCTAAAATCTTTAACTTTCTCTCCAGAGAAATCTCTGTTTCTGTCATAGTATCACCTCTTTATAAACATATGTTCCGAAAATTTGTTTGTGTACATTCTAACACACCTCTCCTACAAAATCAAGAATTACTGATTTGTAAGGGGCGACAGACGCCACTGAAGAAAGAGTACTTAACTGAATTGCATTAAGGTTTCTAAAAAAAGAATTGTTATAAGTTTGTTTTTGTTCCGTTGCGCTAAACGCTTCATTTTGCCTCAAAAAACGAAAACTTCGGAAAAATGAGTCCGAAGTTTTCAGAGTCAAAATTCCGCAGCGCAAAGTCACAAAATGCAATACTTATAACAATTCTTTTTTTACTATAGTTTTCTTACAATTCAGCATAAAAATTTATTTCAGCGGCTATCTGTTTTTAATAACAAATAGCCGCTGAAATAAAATTTTATGCTAAAGCAGCGTCTGTGTCCCCATCAAATTAGTATTTTGTAATATTCTCTTGCTGTTATACTATAAATTATCGCATAGATTACTGCAAATACCGCTACTGTTCCTACTGTATACATGAAGAATAATGATATATTCGTAAGGTTTAACACACTGAGCAGCTTTGTGATAATTTTAAAAGCAAATGCCAGATGAATGACTGCCATAATCAGTGGCAAGAAGAAGACGAGTAGTACCTGGCTTCTTATGGACTGTCTGACTTCTTTTTTGCTCATTCCGACTTTTTGCATGATCTGGTAGCGTTCTCTGTCATCATAACCTTCGGATATCTGTTTGTAGTAGATAATAAGTGTCGTTGCCATCAGGAATATGATTCCGAGGAAGATACCGATGAAGAGAAACCCACCATAAAGTTCGTAAAAGCTTTCTCTGCTTAATTCTCTGCTTTCAATAGAACAATTCGCAAATTTTTTCTGAAGCTGTTTCTGAATACTTTTTTCTGTTTTTGTGCGGTTTGCTCTGCTTCCGTTTAAATTAAAACTGTAACTATAGTGTATTTTTCCATAATATTCTTTCAGTTCATCATATATATTACTATTCTCATAAATCTCTTTTAAGTAGGATGTAATAATGCTGCTGTCTTTGACTACCACATACCATCCGTCTATGAAACTAGTTGTATCAGCTTTTGCTATTGCAAGTCTGTCTAATTCATCGACTACTGTATATGATCTGTTATTTAACTGAATGACTTTTTTATCTTTTTGGGTATCTGTATCACTTTTTTTATGACTTTTATTATCATTTTTATTATGATTTCTATGATAAAGAAGAACTTCATTTTCTTTCAGTTTTACATTCTTCCCTTCTGTTTGATTGTAATCAGAGAGTGGAATCATGACTAAATCTGCAGCATTTGAATTGGTATAATCCCCCGCGACCATCATATCAAACTTCTTCGTTTTGTTATTATATACTGTTGTAAATCGCCCCATATGAAAACGTATCTGTGAAGTTGGAACTGTATGATTTTTCTTTGTCATATTATTTATAACTTCTTCTATCTGTTCTTCTTCTTTTTGATTGATTCCTGAACTTGTGATTTGCGCCTCATATGGAAAACGGGTCGCAATCACATCATTCAATCCTCCATATAAAGATACGGTCATTGAAACCATCACAAGAACCATTGTGCTTAATATGCAGATGTTTGCAAGACCTACCGCATTCTGTTTCATTCGGTAGATCATGCCTGACACTGCTGTAAAATGTCTCGTCTTATAATAGTAACTCTTTCTGTTTCGGAGCATTTTTAAAAATGCAATACTTCCTGCCATAAACAGGGCATACGTTCCTATAATAACAAGTATAACTGCAATGAAGAACTTTCCTAATGCCGCCATCGGTTCTTTTGTTGTAAGTGCGATAGAATAGCCTCCTGCTAAACAAAGGATTCCGATTATTGTCATGATCCATTTTGTCTTTGGCTCCCGTTCTCCCGTATTTCCTCCACGCAGCAGTTCGATTGGATTGGAAAGCTTCATCTGTAAAAGGTTATACAAAAAAATTAAAATAAAAATTGCTCCAAAAAGAATCGTTGTTATTCCTGTAGATGCGAGTGAGATTCTATACTCTATCTTCCCACCCATATGCAGTATTTTCAATAATATAAGATACACGAGTTTGCCAAAAAGAATGCCTGCTAAAATACCACCAATGATACTTGCCCCCGTTGTTATTACAGATTCAAGAAAAAGCATTTTACCAAGATGCCCTTTTCCCATTCCCAGAATATTATAAATTCCCAGTTCCTTTTTCCGGCGTTTAATTAAAAAACTATTGATATAAAACAAAAAGATAACCGAAAAAATGAGAAGTACCGCTGCCGCATAAGACAACATAATAGCAAGCGGACTCCCTTTTTCTACTAGAGAACGATTGCGGTACAGATTATCCATAATGTAATACATCATTACAGAAAATGCAGATGCCAAAACATATGGAATATAACTTTTTCCATTATTTTTTAAATTCGTTACTGCAAGCTTTCCATAAATTTTACTATTCATCATCCTCACCCCCTGCAGTAATCGCAGTCATCGCATCCGAAATCTTCTGATACATCTGTGTCTCGCTGAGGCTGCCTTTATAAATCTGATGAAATACTTTGCCGTCTTTAATAAATAAAACCCGCCCTGCTGTACTTGCCGCTTTTACACTATGTGTTACCATAAGGATGGTCTGTCCATCCTGATTTAAATGTGTAAATAAATGCAGAAGCTCTTTTGCTGCCTTAGAATCCAGAGCTCCAGTCGGTTCGTCCGCCAGCAGAAGCTGCGGCTGTGTGATAACTGCTCTTGCAACGGCAGCTCTTTGCTTTTGTCCTCCCGAAACTTCATAAGGATACTTCTCCAGCAAGTTTTTGATACCAAGTTCATCTGCAAGTGGAAGAAGTCTTCTTTCCATTTCTTTATGAGATGTTCCCGAAAGTACAAGAGGAAGAAAAATATTATCTTTTAAAGAAAAAGTATCTAAAAGATTGAAGTCCTGAAATACAAATCCCAGATTATTCCGGCGAAATGCTGCCATCTCTTTTTCTTTTACTTTACTTAAATCTTTTTCTTTTAAAAATAC
>NZ_CAKRCF010000069.1 GCF_934307085.1 uncultured Anaerobutyricum sp. | reverse complement strand
GGAGAAGATAAGTACACAACAAAAGAGAGCGAGCGCCTTCTTCGTCTTCCACTTTATTATGGATTAGAAAAAGAGAATCCTCTAATTCATCTCCTCTAATCTTTTCTATCAATTTATAGGAGTTAGCAAAAACAGCCGTTACAAAAGTTTTTTGCCGGATTTTACAAAGAATTTAGGAGAAAGAAACATAAAAATATCCTATTTTGTGATTTTGTGCTGCGGAATTTTGACCATAGGAACTTGGGACTCCTTTCTCCCAAGTTCCTGCTTTACTGGGCAAAATGGAGCGTTTAGCACAACGGAACAAAATAGGATATTTTTATGTTTCTTATCTAAAGACTTCTGAAAATCTGGCTACAGTGTCTTAAATAACGGCGTCTGTTCAAACCGACAAATCATAATTTATTTTTTCTTAAACATCTTAAGGACTGCCATCATCTGTTTTCTCAATGCAACTGTTGCAACCCCGATAATCAAAATCATCACCGCATAGCGATAATACCATGCGACTCTGTACAGATTCATAGAAAGCAGGTTCACTGCACCGTAGAAAAGAGCAATGAATACCGTCTTATGGAGTGGTACGATAACCATTCCTGTGATTTTGTGCTCTAAGATTCCCTGTACGAGCAGAAGAATAATATAACTGAATGCAGTAGTGTAGGCGGCTGCCATGTAACCGAAGTTCAGGATACAAACGTAGTTTAAGATTACATTTAATACCATCGTTCCGATCGTTCCGGCTGCTACATACTGAGTACGTTTGTAGTAGTTCTGAAGAGCAGAATAGCTATAGCTGTAGAATCGGAATAACGTTCCTGATACCATTGGAGCAATGAGCCAGACTGCCATTTTATATTTGGCACCTCCGAGGATTAAGATTTCTTCTGGTGCGAGCATTACGAGAATCCAGGAGAGGATTCCGAACATGTGCATAACAGAAGTCCACGGTTTAGCAACTTCTTTTTCTGCGCCTTCTCCAATTTTGGCGTAAAGCCATGGAATCCAGGCATTCCATACAGAGTCCTCAAGTATCCAGATAATGAAAGAGATTGTTGTGGCAATGGCAAATATACCGGCTGCCTCTTTACTGATCATTTTCTGAATCATAATCTTATCGGACTGATTCATAATCTGAATGGATAATGCTTCTGGAATTAACGGAAGACTGAATGCCAGACCATATTTCCAGTATTTTAAGTTAATAAACTTTTTGCCCTGTGTCCAGATAACGATTGCGACAACTGCACCACCGATAATCTGCGGTACATAATAACCGATAACACGACGGTCTACAAGTTGTCCGATAAGTCCCTGTACACGTCCTCTGTAAATAAGCCAGATAGACAGGAAAGTTCCCGGTACAATCGTAAGCAGAGTTGCCATTGTACTGAACTTATATTTAAGAACCTGTTTGTCTCTTCTTTGCACATAAAGCATACTTGTATAAGTAAATACATACAGGAAACAAGTGTAAAACATCAGGTCATCCATTTGACAAAAGTCCTGTACCTGTGTCTTAAATATCATGCACAATCCAAAGAAGAATGCAATGGCAATGTAGGAAAGTGTATGTACGCTCGATACATAGCCATTATAATCGTCTTCAAAATCTTTCTTCGCCACATCAACACTGCGCCAGAGACAAAGCGACATAATCGTATATGCAATCAAAAGCCATGACTCATAAGTTCTGACTACACCATATTGTGCCTTCGTCAGCAGTCTTGAATAAATTGGGGTTACTGCAAATGTCAGTCCCCTTGCAAAAAGCTGTGCCAGGATGAAGAAAAATCCTGAAGTAAAGGCTCTCTTATTAAGAGAAGCGTCTTTATTTTTCCCAGCCATTCGTTACCTCCTAATCCTGTACTTTACATACAATCATACGAAGCTTTCCATTCTTATCCGGTGGAATAGAATCCATCCACTCATATTCAATCTCAAATGGATGTTTGAACTTCGCATTTAACTTCGCTGTCATATCCTTCTCGACTTCTTCCTTTGTCAGTTTAGATTCTGCCTTATTGTGTACACACTGGATATGAATCTTATGATATGTTTCCTGAATAAAACGCATCTGTAAAATATCTTCGCAGTGAGCGATAATCGGTGCGATTTCAAAGAATGTTGTAACTTCACCTGTCTCATAGCGGAAGAAGTCATTCATACGTCCCTGTACACTTGTGATGTAGCGGACACCATTACGAACTTCGCAAGTTCCTTTATCTCCGATTGCATAGTTGATGAGCGGTAAATCTGTCTTATAAAGAGGTGTTACGACGATATTACCCTCTTTAGCAGGACGATTCTTTTCATCGTAAATATTTACAACAAAAGAATCATTATGAACCGTATATTCCTCACTGTCAAAAAGACGTACCATTGCTGCACCTGTCTCAGCAGTTCCATAAGAATCAATAATTCCTGGTCCTAAAATCTCTGCAAAAAGCTTTCTTGCTGTATCGTCAATCTTCTCTCCTGTAGGACAGTAAAACTTCGGCTTCTCAAGCTCTACATGATTCTGCTTACAATATAAGCAAATACGCATAAATTCACTCTTATTCATATATAAAAAATCTGGCTTATACGCATTAATCTGTTTTACGATTTCCGGTTCCGGTGCATACTGATTTACAAAACCACGGCGTAAAATTCCAAAATGCTGTAAAAATGTATCACTACCGCCAGAAATACTATGCGCACTCTTACGGCTCATTGTCTTTCCCAAAAATGGATTATAACCGGCACACATCATAACACGGAACCAGTTCGCCATATTGTAAGCCTTCTCCTTTGGAGAAACAAGTAACATCAACGGAATACCTGAAGAACCACTTGTTGTATCGTGGAACCAGCAGTTGTACTTCGGATTTTTCGCTTCCTCGTTCATCCATGCACGAAGCTCATCCTTTGTAAGTAAAGGAAGCTTGGATAAATCATCCCCTGTACGAATATCTTCCGGTTTTACCCCTGCCTCATCAAATCTTTTCTTATAAAATGGAATCTTATATGCTCTTTTTACAAGTTTCTGCACACGCTTATCCTGTGTACGCATCACTCCGCTAAAATCTGTAGGAATCTTTGTTTTCATCTTAAACAAATCAAAAAAAAGCAGTACATTTACAAGCTTTCTCTCTAACTTTTCAAACATAACTTCTCCTCTTTCCTTCCTGTTATCTGCCTAAAAACATTCTTCAAAATATACTCTCACTATACCAGCGTATATTTAAAAAATGCTTCCTGTAAAATATACCACAAATTGAGACGTGCAGATTGCAGGAATGCTTTTTCAAACATACTCCAACGCAATTCAAATCTTTTCAAACAGACCACAGATACTTTGTCACCTTATTACTATACCAGAAACCGACTCACCGTAAACCGTTTCATCCGTTCTGTAAATATCTTAAATATTGTATATAAGAAAAATTATTTTGTCAACCAATAGGAGCAACAGGATATCTTCTATAAACTGTCGAAGGCTTTTTTATTCGACAAAACAATCTATAAATTGCTGTTTTAAGAAAAATCAACATTTCTACTCATTAAAAAGGGGCATCCTTCGTGGCAGGATGCCCTTTAAGAAAAAATCAGTAATTATTTAACAACAACTCTGACAATCTTCTTTGCAGCTTTGTGGTTCTTTGTAGCTTTTGCCTTGATTACAATTCTATAAGCACCTTTCTTCAGGCCCTTCTTTACTGTAACTTTTCCCTTCTTAGATACTTTGATATACTTCTTAGCATTCTTAGTACCCTTGATAGTAGATACTGTGTAAGTAACCTTTGAGCTGATTGCTTTTGTCTTTAAATTGAACCTACTTCCTTTTTTCTTCAGTTTAGAAGCTTTATAAGTTTTCTGTTCAACTGCTGTCTTAATCTTCTGTTTTGCCTTTCTAATGACAAATACTACTTCTGTCTTTCCAGAATAGTTTCCAATACCTTTAACGACAAGGACATACTTTCCGGAAGCTTTGTGTTTTTTACCAACGATTACGCAGTCCTTACCAACAACTAACTTTTTACCGCCAATTGTTACTGTCTTTGGTGTCTGCATTTTCGCATTGTAAGTTGTAATAGCAGTAGCCTTCTTATTGTTGATTGTTTTCTTCGCAACGGATGGGCTGGCTGCATTAACTGCTGCAGGAGCCATTAACATTACGGCAAGAAGTATTGCTATGATTCTCTTTACTGTTTTCATAATTTATGCCTCCTTTTGACAAAAATCTTTCGGCCACGACGAAAAATTGTGTCCGATAAAATATAATCAACATTTACAGATAATATAATATTTAAATCATTTTATCCATAAAAATGTAATTATTATTACTTATTAACTTTATTCTTTGTTTTGCTCTTTGCCTTTTTATCTGAAACTTTCTCTCCGTAATAAGAACCATAATAAGAGCCATAACGGGCATAATATTTCTTATATGCTCCTCTCTTAACTTCTGCTCTGTTTAATACAGTTCCAAGAACCGGACATTCTACCCTCTCAAGCTGCTGCAAAGACTGTCTTACTAAAGCTTTAGGGGTTTCTCCGCAACGAACTACCAGTACTGCTCCATCACTCATGCTTGCAAGAAGTGCTCCATCAGAGATATTATCCAATGGCGGTGTATCAATAATAACATAACGATAATCTTCCGCTAACTTATCAAGAAGCTCCCCCATTCTTGGATCCTCTAATAATACAGCTGGGTTCTCCAACAGTGTACTGACTGGAACAATATGTCCATTTGGAATATTTGTTTCATAAACTACATCTTCGTACTCCGCCAATCCAGAAAGGAAATGATTCAACCCTTCCTGAATTCCCTTTACTCTATATTTGTTTTTTAATTCAGACTTACGTAAATCTACATCAACTAAAACCGTTGGGAAACCAGCTTCCGCTAAAAGCTTCCACAGACGTATGGAAACGGTACTCTTACCTTCATTTGGAATACTGCTTGTAATAACAATCTTTTTTGTATTTTTTCCACAAAACTTAATATTTACTCTTAAACGGTTCAGTGCTTCCTCTGCCGCATACGGCACATCTTTTATCGTTAAGTTTAACTTCTTCATGGCACAATTACTTTCCTTCCTTGCTATGTTTAGATTCCTTTCCCTGCTTTCCGGATTCTATTTGACTAATATCAGGAATTACAGCTAAAGGAACAATATCAAAATACTTCTCCATGTCATCTGCTGTATGAATTGTATCATCCATCAGATATTTCACTACAATGTACATACAGTACAGGAATGCACCTGCTAATGCACCAATCATCGTATACTTCGTGTAACTTGGGCCTGCTTTTCGATCTGCAATTTTCGCCTTCTGTGCCACATTTGGTGCATTTGTGCTCATTGTTTTTGGAAGATAATCAACCGAAACATCCATCAGTGTATTAGCAATATCTCTTGCCTGCTTTGGATCAGTACTTGTTACATTAATATTTAAAATACGAGTATCCTGCGGATTTTCTAAAGTAATCATACTTTTAAGTGCATCGGAATTCATATCCAAATTCAACTTATTGATTACCTGTTCTAATACTGGATAACTTAACATTAACTGTTCATAATCTGCTGTAAGAGAAGTACCAATATTTAATGCATTAAGGTCTACTACAGAATTTTTAGATGTAGATACTACATACATTTTTGCAGTAGATTGATATGTGGGACGAATAAGAAAATACGAATATGCATTCATTAATACTGCTCCAATTAAAAAGCAAAGTATTATATAACGCAGCTTATCAAGCAATGCCCATGCCAGATCAATAAGATCAATCTCTGCCTCATTATCTGTTCTGTCAACAAAGCTGCTGCGAAATTCTTCTTTTCCACCAGTTATCACTTCAAATTCTGAAGTATTCTCCTCACTTTTCTTATTAATAAGACTCATCTTTCTTCCTCATTCCTGTTATTTTTCTACTTTATTAAAAAACAGTTCCATCGCTACATCGCCACGGCTTGTTTCGTCCATCGTAAACTCGTTATACCCGTCATCCTTGGCAACTGCATTCGTTCCCTTAATAGATAACTCCCCTTTATCTTCACTGTTTAAAATCATGTTAGCAACATTACCCATCTCACCAACACTCATATCTGTCACCATATAATCAGAAAGCTCATTATAAAAATCATTAATAAATCCACTGTCCGCTTTCAATTTTTCTTCATATATTGGGGTAAGTGCATTGATATACGCCTTTTGTCTGCGCATACGACATGTATTGGTGCCATCTCCTACATTCATTCTGTCATGAACATAGTGCATCGCCTGATCATCTGTCAATGTAACTGTCTTTCCCTTTACAAGTGACTTATCTGACTGTGAAAAATCATCTTCTATCGTAACAGTAACTCCACCAGCCAAATGATTTAACACCTTAATAGAATCCATATTCAGACAAAGATAACCTTCTATCTGAATTCCATAAAGCATATTAGAAACTGCATCCACTGTATTCTCACAGCTTTGCTCCATGCCATCTCCATTTGCATGTGCAAGTGCAATCTGTGTCTTTGTTGTAGCAAGATAGGAACCATCATCATCTAATGACTTTACATCCGTTATCGTATCTCTGTTAATCGGAAGTGTATGATATGTATTATTCTTTGTATCTAATATAAGCAACTCCAGAACATCACTTTGTCCTGTGCCATCTGCCTCTGTCTTCCGTTCCTTCACGCCTCTCGCATCTTCACCAATAAAAAGATATGTCTTTATATCCCAGTTTGGCTTACACTTCACACCATTAATCGTAACCGTATCTGTCGTTGCCGCAGCTTCCTTCTGTCCTGTATCCATCTGTTGATTATCGACTGCATGACCGATTACAACCGTTATGCTGCAGACTACAACAAAAGTTACAACTGCAGCAACAATTTTTTTTAAAAGCTCTTCCTTTTCGCTTCTACCATAATACTTCTTCGCCATTCAAGACACCTCTAAAACAGACCCAGAAGCAATGCACTGCCAGCTCCTGGATTTGTCTTCTCACATATAAGAAGAACAACAAGAATCACAAACAATACGGCACTGATAATAATTGAAACTTTCTTTGACATCTACATATCCTCCATTCCAAGCAGCCTTGCTGCTTCCTTATCCATCTCGTTAATAAAAGCACTTCCCATCATCTTCTCAAGTGCCTCACGACCAGTAGCAAGATTAGGAACTCTGTGGAGAATACCATGGCAGTCACTCCCCAGAAAAATCATTCCCTTTTTCTTGATCATCTTTAGAATCCGTCTTCTCTCACCCCACCGCTCAAAACTTCCAGCATTCATCTGTACATGAACGGGCAGCTCCATCAATTCATAAATTCTCTTCTTATTACCTGGAATCATCAAAAAACGCTCTAAATGTGCTAACAACACTTGAAGTTCCCGGTGTTCTATAATATACTTCACTTCCTCAATCTCAGACTTACCCCACTTTGTAAAAGGCATCTCTAACAAAAGAAGATCCGTACCTTCATACGTAAGCTCTTCTAATCTCTCCGCACGACTTATTCCCACAAAAAAAGCGACCTCCGATCCCATTATCAGCCTTGGAACCTTCTTTTTTGTCAGTTGGTCTATCTTTTCCTTCAAACGTTCTTCCGAACGCTTTCTCCTATCCAAAAAAGAAGAAATCCTGTCTTCCGTGGCATAAAAATGAGACGTTGCCGCCATTACATCTATTCCCTGCGAAGCTGAGAGCTGTAGCATCCCCAAAGATTCCTCTGAATTCCGGCTTCCATCATCAATCCCCGGAAGCACATGCGAATGGAAATCTATTACTGACATTCTCTTTTCCCTTCTATTCTATTTACTTCAATAATTTATATTTCTAATCATTATAATATTCTATACTATAACACTAGAAATTTCAATGTTCTATTCTCTAATAATATCAAAAAAACAATTCATTTTCTTTGCAAAATACACAAAATTTGTTTGCTGAAAGGTGTCGAATAATGCCGAACTACATCGTTTTCCTATATTATAAAAATACCTTATTACATTTTATGGTTTCGAAACAAGTAAAATACGACCAGACATTTTCTCCACAATGAAACATAGTAAATGATAACAGGGTATTTTAAAGTTTCCGTCTGTTTTTTCTATCTATGAAATCAGAATTTTAACAAAATCATATTCCACAAAGGTGTTGTAAGAAGCGATGCTGCAGTGGAAAATACAACAAGTTTTACGGAAAACTCTTCTTCACAGTCATATTTAGAAGCAAGAATTGTTGTTGTTGCTCCGGCTGGCATTGCCGCTAAAATAACGCTTACTCCCATTACAAGACTGTCAATATGTAACAGCCAGCATGGAATAAATACACAAAACGGAATTACAAGCAAACGGATAAATGTATAAAAAAGTACATCTTTATCAATAATCGTCTTAGGGTCCGCATCTGCCAGTATCATTCCGATCACAAGCATGGACATCGCCGTATTACAGTTACTTACAGAAGTAATTGTCTCTTCTAAAAAATGCGGCGGACGCCATCCGGTAAGCATAAGAACAATACCAATCTCACAGGCAATGATACATGGATGGGTAAAGATTTTTTTGAGCATTTCCTTTTTGGTAGGTGCCTCAGTGAATACGGAGACTCCTTCTGACCACATCATAATTCTTTGTGGAATAAGGTAAATAGATGCTAATGTCAGTCCCATCATTCCAAAAACTCCCTGTGCAATTGGATTACCAAGAAATCCGGCGTTAGAACAGATTGTTGCATAACGCAGGCATTTCTTTCTTTTTACGGAACATTTATTATACAATACAGTTCCTAAAATAACACAAAAAACCTGAATTAATATAGAAATAATAAGAATAACTGCAAAGTCCTGTGCAATTTTTGATGAGAACTTTATCATAAAAGAATAGATAATATTACACGGTAAAATAAGATTAATCACAAGATTAGTCATACCTTTTTGTGCTTCTTTTCCGACAACTCCCACCTTTTTCAAAATCAGCCCTGTGATGATAAGGGCAAACATCATTAATTGTAAATTTATTAATTCCTTCACTTGTGTGTCTCTCCGTTTCTCTGTTTATTTTATGTATTGGTATATCTGCACATCGTTTTATATTCCAATATATTTTATATGCTAAATATTCCATACAGTCAAGAGTGTGCAGATTTTTGTACAAGTAAAAACTCCAAAATGCAAGTAAAAAATGAATTTATTTTAATTTTCTTTTTCATTTTAAGGTGACCCATAGTTAAACTTATGTTATGATAGTTTTTGGGATTATTACTTTTAATTATTTTATCGTTATTTATGGAGGGTATTTTTTTGAGTAATGTATACTGGAGGAACATTATGACAGAAAAACTGGAAAAAATGAAACAAGGATATGCGAACTTAAGCGAACTATTAGAACATATTATGGCCGCCATCGTTCTCCTTGCCATTGTCATTGCTATCTGCTCTTTATGGGCACCATTTAAAGAATTCCTGCAGACCCGCTCTGAATCGGGGGCATTTCTTAAATATATGGCAAGTGTATTTGATATCGTTATCGGTATTGAGTTTTTTAAACTCTTATGCAAACCCCGGAAAGATACGATGCTCGAAGTTCTCATGTTCGTAATCGCACGACATATGATTATTGAACATACAACAGCTTTTGAGAACCTGCTTTCTATTGTTGCTATTTCCATTCTGATTATTGTTGACCGCTATTTCTTAAAGTCAAAAACATTAAGAAGAAAAACAAAGACAAATTCGGATCTGGCTGAGAAAAAAAGCGAATCATAAAAAAATAAATACTCCCTGTTTATGACCTTGAAGCACAGATTGAATGTCAGCGGTAGACAGACAACCTGCAGCAACTAAAGTCACAAACAGAGAGTATTTATTTTTCTAAAGGCATCTCCTTTGCCTAGCAAATATATTATTTGTTATATCCCTGAGGATTATTCTTCTGCCAGTTCCAAGTATCTCGGCACATATCCTCTAATGTTCTCTGTGTCTTCCATCCAAGAATCTTCTCTGCCTTTTCTGCATTCGCCCAGAATTCCGGAAGATCACCAGCTCTTCTGTCACCAATCTCATACTTAATCTTGATATCATTAGCAGATTCAAATGCATGAATAATCTCTAATACACTGTAAGGTGTACCTGTTCCTAAGTTAAATACTTCCACACCTTTATGCTGTGCTGCGTATTCTACTGCTTTCAGATGACCATTCGCCAAATCCATTACATGGATATAATCACGACGGCAAGTTCCATCCTTTGTAGGATAGTCACCTCCGTAAACAGTAAGATGATCTCTTCTTCCAACTGCTACCTGTGCAATGTATGGCATCAGATTGTTAGGAATACCCTGTGGGTCTTCACCCATTCTTCCAGATTCATGAGCTCCAATTGGGTTAAAGTAACGAAGAAGGACTACAGTAAGTTCTTCGTCAGCTTTTGCTGCATCTTCAAGAATCTCTTCCATCATAACCTTTGTCCAGCCATAAGGGTTAGAACAACTTCCTCTCTTCATCGTCTCGATGTAAGGAATATCATTCTCCTCACCATAAACAGTTGCAGATGAAGAGAATACAAACTTCTTCACTCCTGCTTCTTTCATACACTCTAATAAAGTAAGTGTAGTATCGATATTATTTCTATAATATTCGATTGGTTTCTGAACAGATTCACCAACCGCTTTAAGACCTGCAAAATGAATAACACAGTCAATCTTATT
>NZ_CAKRCF010000068.1 GCF_934307085.1 uncultured Anaerobutyricum sp. | reverse complement strand
GTATTATAAATCTGTTATATTTTTCTATAACATTGTAATCCTCCAGAACCCCGAATCCTTCAAGTATATTGTCAAAGACTTCTGCCTAAAATCCCAGGTATTTTCCTTAATTTGTTAGTAATAGATCAGACAGCCGCATTAGAAAATTTTGACCGGATTGCTCAAAACCTATAAGAAAGAGAGACTAAAACATCTCCTATTTTGAGCCTTTGTGCTGTGGAATTTTGACCATAGAAACTTCGCATTCGTTACTGCGAAGTTTCTGCTTTACTGGGCAAAATGGAACGTTTAGCACAACAGCTCAAAATAGGAGATGTTTTAGCCTCTCTGTTCAATATTACTTTTGGTAATCCGAGCACAACCTTCTCTACAGCGGCGTCTGTTACCAACTCGACAAATCAGAATTCCTCTAACTTTTTTAACAAAGCCATCTCCCCGGAAACTTTATACTTCGCACAGAATCGGCATAGTGCAAACAGTGTTTCTCCCAGTTTTTCAGACAATTCCTCATCGCTGCTGAACTTCTTCTCCGGATCTTCTCCAGCCGTGCCAAGCTGTAAATTCACGACAGAGGTGAGAAGGTCTTTGAAAACATCTTCATCTTCTGTAGAGAACATTCCAGCGGCAGCAGCCTTTTTCGCAATCTTCTGGCCGCGGATAAGGGCAGGAAAGCTTTCTGGAACGAGAGCGATATCTTCCTTAACGGAGGACTGCTGATGCCCTTCTTCCTGTGCTTTTAACTTCTCCCAGTCAGCCTGCTGTTGTTCTACACTGTCATAGTGGCGGCCGGCAAATACATGAGGGTGGCGGTGGATCATCTTGCGAGCGATACCGTCAATGACATCTTCTATGGCGAATTCGCCGTTATCTTCGGCAACCTGTGACTGAAGAAGAACCTGAAAAAGAAGATCTCCGAGTTCTTCCTTTAAATTAGAGCAGTCACCAGTCTTTGTTAAGTCGGATACTGCCTGATTCACTTCGTAGGCTTCCTCAAGTGTATACAATTTAAGCGATTCATGTGTCTGTGCCTTATCCCACGGACAGCCATTCTCTCCGCGGAGTGTAGCGACAATCGCCTGTAATTCCTGAAAATTAAACTTTTTATCCATTAGAAATGCCCCTCCTCCGGGCAAAGTGAAGTGTATAACTCCACTGCATAATCGCAATGAAATTCTTAAATCTTCATAAAATCTTCACATAAATAAGTATAAATATAATTACAACAAATCTTTCAAAATTTTTAAGGCGATTCTTAAATGCACAAAAGAGAAAAAAAGACTATTGTAAAAATATGTTATTTGCTATATTATAACAGTAAGTCACGAAAAAATCTACATCAAAAAGAAAGAAGGGTCAGGATTAATGAACAACTTTGGACGGGCAGTACTGGCGGTGGGATTAAGTGCAGTCATGACAGTTACGAATCCAGAATGCTTTTTTCAGGCAGGAACAGCGCCCAAGTCTGTTTATGCAGCAGAGGAGAAGGCTGCGGAGGACAGAACAACGGGAACTGATTCTGAGGAAGGCGAGAGCACGACAGAAGTGACGACAGAGAAGAAGGAAGAATCTACGACAGCGACAGAGAGTCAGGAGAGTACTACTTCTTCAGAGAAGAATACAGACAGCACAGATAAGACCGAGCATACACAGGCAGAACATACGACAGGTACGAAGGAGAATACTTCTGCAAATACATCAGATAATAATGGGGATTCTTCCAATAATTCTTCTTCACAGAATTCGGAAGAACAGACAGGAAGTAATAAGAAGAATACGCAGAATAATACACAAAGTACCATCTCTTCAAGAGAAGAAGCAGAGATTCAGGTAAAGAAGGTTAAGAACATTAAGAATCAGCTGGCAGAAGAAACGGCACCAGATGGAACCGATAAGACCAGTGCATTTATCCCTAAGATTTATAATGATACCCGTCTTGCGATGAAGAATAATAAGGAATATATCGCAGGATATGTATATTTTAATCAGACAGACAGTGCATGGAATCAGAATGGATACTGCATTGCAAAGGCAGGATGCGGACCAACTTCTATGGCGGTCGTTATCACCTCTCTTACCGGGAAGTGGGTAACACCGCTGGATACGGCAATCTGGGGATACCAGCATGGTTTTTACTCAAGAGAGGGTTCTGCACATGAGATGATACCTGCCATGGCAGCAGCTTACGGACTGAAGTGTCAGGGTGTTGGAACCGATTATAATGCGATTAAGAAGGCATTAAAAGCAGGTAAGCCAGTTGTATGTCTTATGGGACCAGGATATTTTACCAGAGGAGGCCACTTTATGGTATTGGTAGCCATTGATAAGAATGACTGTGTAACGATTGCTGACGTAGGAAGTCGGGCACGCTCTGCTTACAGCTATCGACTGTCCGATGTTATTGCACAGTCAAAGGGAGCAAGTGCCGGCGGCCCATTCTGGGTGATGACTTACGATAAGGAGAGTAAGGCAGCCCTTCGTAAAAAGCAGGCGATTAAAGATTATACAGAGGAAGATCTTGAAGAAGATTTTGCAGATGTTTCTTATATGAAGATAAAAGGTAATCTTCCAGAGACATTAAAGGAAGAGAAGAAGGATGTTTCCGTAAAAAAGGTAGTATCGATTCTTAAGATGTCAACAGGACAGAGCATGATGGATACACTTGGAGGTGGAAGCATTTTATCACCAACGAGTAAGAATACGCAGGTTATTGTACAAAAAGAAAAGTCAGAGGATAAGAAGTCACAGAATCTGGCACTTGCATTGAAGCAGGATATTGCCCGGAGACAGTGGGAAAAGAAGATAGATTTGACATGGATGGATAATTATCTGCACGGAACGATAGAGAAGTAATGGATAAAGGTTATGAGAAAGATTAATTACAGAATTACAGTGAACATAACACAGAAGACGATGAAGCTTGGTTTTCGTGCCAAGATGCCGGAAGAGATGAAGGATAAGAGGATCCGTGTCCAGGCAATCTTTACACAAAGACAGGTAGAACGTCGTTTTCCAATGGAAATAGTGATAGAAGAGGGAGAAGTAGGAGAGCAGATTCGTGCAGATGCGGAGATTCTGCTTCCATATGTCTTCTACAGCCCACCACGCCATAAGGTAAATGTTATCTTTGCCTTATGGTGCGGCGCAGAGGAAATCTGCCTTGACGAGCAGCCATTTCCAGTACAAAAGGAACTATTTGCCAGAGCAGAGATCGTGCGTAAGCGGAATCTTCTGAAGTTTGGTCTTTGTTCCCTGGGATTGCCATTTTTACTGCTTCGAGACTATTTTAAAGAAGATAAAAATCTGTTAAAGGCATCAAAACGGGCAAATGATACTGTATACAGAATCAGCGGCTATAATTACAGTGCCAGACAGCAGAATACGGACTATTTTGCAAACAGATACCGTAAATACGCGGCCAAGAATAAGGTAAAGCCAAATCAGATTCTCTTCCTTTCAGAAAGGGAGCCAGAACAGGGCGGGAATCTTATGCTCGTGAAGAAGTGGTTTGAGGAGAATGAACCAGAAGTAGAGATTACAACATTTATTAATACAAAGACTGTGGACCGTCTTAAGAAAAAGGAGCTGCGGGACTGTGCATTTAAATGTGCGACCTCTGTGGTTATTATCTTAGAGGACTTTTATCCGCAGCTTCACAGCATCCAGAAGCGAAGCGAGACAAAGATTGTGCAGCTGTGGCATGCATGTGGTGCATTTAAGACATTTGGACTTACCAGGATGGGTAAGCAGGGCGGCGCACCACAGACTTCTATGAACCACAGGAATTATGACCTTGTGCCGGTAAGCAGCGATACCGTAAGAGACATCTATGCAGAAGCATTTGGAATCTCTTCGAGCAAGGTACAGGCATTAGGTGTGCCTCGGACGGACGTTCTCTTTGACTGGGAATACGAAGAGAAAAAGCGGGAAGAGCTTTATGAGAAGTATCCTGCATTTAAGGAGAACAGAGTCATTCTGTTTGCACCGACATTCCGGGGAGATGGGAATAAAGATGCCTACTATCCATTAGAAGCATTTGATGTGAACCGCTTTATGGAAAGACAGCCGGAAGATACGGTACTTATCCTGAAGAATCATCCATTTGTAAAGCAGAAGTTTCCGGTGGATGCCCAGTGGCAGGAGCGGGTATTTGACTTAAGTGGAGAAGAGCATATTAATGACCTTATGTTAATCAGTAATCTGCTTATCACAGACTATAGCTCCAGTGTATTTGAAGCGGCAATCCTTGAGCTGCCAATGCTTTTTTATGCATTTGATGAACAGGAATACATGGATAGCAGAGACTTTTATTTTGACTATGCCCAGTTCACACCTGGTCCGGTTGTCGCAGATTTTGAAGCTTTATGTGAGAAAGCAGCAGATATGTTAGAAAGTGCTGTGTCAGAAAGTGAACAAGCAGATTTGAAAAAATTCCGTGAGACTTTCTTAAATACTGTCGATGGATGCAGCACAGAGCGCATTTGCAGGAAAATAAAGACAAACTATATAAATATTTAACTAAATTCACAAAAAAGTTTGACAGCCGATGGAAAATAATATAAAATATTGGAATCATGATGATGAATGAGACACTATACTGAAGGATATTACTGAAATAATTGGAACATCATGAATTAGGAAGTTGATAAAAGAGTTAAAAGTTTGACGAATTAACTATGGGGATTGAAAGTTACTAAGGAGGACTTACTTTAAATGAAAGGAATAGTATTAGCGGCCGGAAGAGGTACCAGATTATACCCTATGACAAAGCCGGTTTGTAAACCATTATTACCGGTATACGATAAACCATTAATTTATTATCCAATCGCAACACTGCTTCAGGCAGGAATCAGGGATATTCTTGTTATCATTCCACCAGGGGAAGAGAGAGAATTTAAGAATCTTCTTGGGGATGGAAGCGAATTAGGAATTCATATCGAATTTGCAGTACAGAAGGTTGCACGAGGAATCGCAGATGCATTAATCATCGGAGAAGACTTTATCGGAGACGATTCTGTATGTCTCGTATTAGGAGATAACATCTTCCACTGCCATAATCTTGATGAGATTATGAAGGAAGCCATCAAAGATGACCACGGGGCAAAGGTATTTGGTTACTACGTAGATGACCCAAGACCATTTGGCGTAGTAGAATTTGATGAGAACGGACATGCCGTATCTATCGAAGAGAAGCCAAAGAATCCGAAGTCTAACTACATCGTACCAGGATTATACTTCTACGATAATCAGGTAATCGACATCGCTAAGAATCTTGAGCCATCAGCCAGAGGCGAGTACGAGATTACAGACGTTAACTTAGAATACTTAAGAAGAGGCCAGTTAAAAGTAATTCCATTCGACAGAGGACTCACATGGATGGATGCCGGAACTGCTGACAGTATGTTAGAAGCCGCAGAGATCGTTAAGGCACTTCAGAAGTCAGGCTGCTATGTAGGCTGTTTAGAGGAGCTTGCATGGAGAGAAGGATTCGTATCCTTAGATAAGATTCACGAGATTGGCGAAAACCTCAAAATGACCAACTATGGACAATATTTACTTAAATTAAAGTAAAAACTTGCCCTCTAATTTAACTAATAACAAATTTTTATAAGGTTTTGTAAAATCAAGGACAAGAATTTCCATATTTATACTAGATTGAGTATAAAACGGCGAACTGTCATAAGAGTATCAAAATAACAGTTTCTAAACTGAATAACATTTAGAAAAAAACTTTCCATTTTTTGGTTGACAGGATGCTCGCTTTATGATATATTTTAATTACACCAGAGAACATTGCACAGGCAGCAGATTATTAAGAGAATTATTAATGAATACTGCGCCAGAGAGGAGTCATTATGCAGAGTACAGGAATTGTTAGAAAGCTTGATTCATTAGGAAGAATTACATTACCAATGGAACTTCGTAAGAGCTTCGATATCGGTGAGAGAGAGCCTTTAGAAATCTTCACAGAAGAAGATAAGATTATCATTAAGAAGTACAACCCTAGTGATATCTTTACAGGACAGTGTGAAGACCTCATCGAATACAGAGGTAAGAAGGTATCCAGAGATTCTATCCGCGAGCTTGCTAGAATTGCCGGATTTAAGTTAACAGAAGAGTAATCTTGGAACATAGGAAGCCAGAGGACATTCCAATGGCAATATACCAAAGATGAAATTTATGCCTTTATAAAAACCAAAGAACCAGTAGAGATACGAGGCAGAAAGGAAGTCCCCTTGTCGGATAGCGGCAGGAGGGCTTCCTTTTTATGTACCCTTATAGCACTAGAGCGTGTTTGAAAAATCATTCCTGCAATCTGCATACCCTAGCACAGAGGTGCTATTGAACGGGCCCCAAATTCGCTGAGGTGTGGGTGAGAATGTCACAGGATTGGTTTTGGAAGCGTTCTAAATTCCAATGCTTTTTAGTAGTGTAACAGTAATGAAAATGTTATAATAATAATATATTTTTAGGGAAGGACGGTGGCACAATGGGAATGTTTTTAAATAACAGGGCACCATTTGAAGCATATAAGATAACAGCTGACGATAGATATTTTGTAGATAAATCAGCATTACTGGAAGAATTAATTCCATCTATAGGCAGAGAGCAAAGATTTTTATGCATTACAAGGCCCCGTCGATTTGGAAAAACAGTAATGGCAAATATGGTAGCAGCATACTTTGGAAAAACAGTAGATAGCAAGGATATATTTAAAAATCTTGTGATAAGTAAGAGCAAGATGTATGAAAAATATATTAATAAATATGATATTATATATATTGATTTCAGTAGACTTCCAGAAAATTGCCAAACTTATAATAAGTATATTAATAGAATTAAAACAGGGATAAAAAAAGACTTGCTTGAAGAATTTCCAGAACTTTTACTGCAGGAAGAGATGTCTCTTTGGGATATCTTTTCAAAGATTTTTCAGAAAACAAATCGTAAATTTTTCTTTGTAATGGACGAATGGGATGCCGTATTTCATATGCCATTTGTTTCCCAAAAAGAAAGGCAGGAGTATCTTTTGTTTCTTAAAAATTTACTCAAAGACCAGGTGTATGTAGAACTTGCTTACATGACAGGAATTCTTCCAATAGCAAAATACTCTGCAGCATCCGAATTAAATATGTTCGTAGAATATAATATGGCAACAAGAGAGAGATTCAGTTCATACTTTGGTTTTTCTGAAGAAGAAGTGGATCAGTTATTTGAAAAATATAAATCAGTAACAATGCATCCGCGAATTACAAGGCAGGATTTAAAGATTTGGTATGATGGCTATTGCACTGCATCTGGAGAACAACTTTATAATCCACGTTCTATCATCTGTGCCCTATCTGATAATCAACTGGGAAGTTATTGGACTGGCTCCGGTCCTTATGATGAAATATTCTATTACATTAAGGGCAATATAAATAAAATAAAAGAAGACTTTATTTTAATGATTTCCGGAGAGCGAATAGAGGCAAAAATACAAGAATATGCAGCCACTGCAGAAGAATTAACAACAAAAAATCAAGTATATTCTGCGATGGTTATATATGGACTGCTTACGTATGAGGATGGAGAAGTTTTTATACCAAATAGAGAGTTGATGTATAAATATAACGAACTATTATTAACCAATGAAAGTTTAGGCTACGTATACCGATTAGCAAAAGAATCTCAAAGAATGTTAAAAGCAACATTAACAGGAGATATACAAACAATGGCAGAGATCTTAGAGTATGCGCATAACACAGAATCTCCTATTTTATCTTATAATAATGAAATAGAATTATCAGCTATAGTAAATCTTGTATATCTGGCTGCCCGAGATAAATATCGTGTTGAGAGAGAAGATAAGCCTGGTAAAGGTTATGTGGATTTTATTTTTTATCCAGAAAAAAAGAATAGTCCGGCAATTATATTAGAACTAAAAGTTGATAGTTCCCCTGAGGAAGCAATACAGCAGATTAAAGATAAGCAGTATATTTTACGATTTAAAGGCAAATTAGCAGAAAAATCAAGATATACAGGGGACATTCTGTTAGTTGGAATAAATTATGATAAAGAAACCAAAAAACACACTTGTAAGATAGAGTACACAGACATAAAACAGATGTAAAATAATCATGTTTATTAGTGCTTTTTTTGTAACAGTTTCGTTATACATTCTTATCCCACCTGTAAAGAAAGATAACACTTCTGTTATGGTAGTTTTGCAGCAAAAATACTACAATAAAGACATAGGAAGTGTTAGAGTATTTCAGATATGTTTTGAAGAATATTTAAAATCATTCTAGTGTTTGTATACTTAAGACATTTTCAATATAAGAAGGCAGGAGGGATTCCCTATGAAGAAAAGATTAAGCATGATTTTAACCACATTACTTATGGCAGCCGTACTCATTCCATTTGCACCAGTACAGGCTAAGGCAGCATCCGCAGATGTTACCAGACAGATGGCAGGGAATCGCCAGATAAAGAATATCAGTAAGAAGATAACCGCATATACAACAGCTATGAACTTAAGCGAATACGCCACCACCAGACCAGTGAAGATGAAGCTGAATGATAGCGAGAAGTTATCCATCGCCGTATTCGTAAGATATAACTACAGAGGAGATTACACCTACACAGCCAGAGAACTTCGTTCCGAAACGAAGAAGCTTTTTGGAAAGAGTGCCTCCATTAATAAGATAAAGAATAACAAGAACAAAGCCATGTTAGTATGCAGCTCCAATAAGAAGTTCTACAAAGACCCATATATGTACTGTGGCGGAGACTTCGGAGACGTTATCCCAGCTTATAAGATTACAAAGGTTGTCCGGACCGGTAAGAACACCTACACCGTAACCGTACAGAACAGATTAGGATGCTACGGAGAGAAAGGAACAACCAATATCGGAACAACAACATTAAAACTTAAAAAGACCGCAGCAGGATATATCGTAAAGGGAATCAGCTATCAGTATAATGGAAAGTAATCTTTAGTTTAAAATATTTTTAAAACATTCTACTTTATTTATTGAATTAAACATTATAATATAAATATAGAATATAATATAAAGATAGAATAGACAAAGCCATAAAATAAATCATCCGTAGAGATGCCATTCGTTGTTAAGTGTTGAATGCTCATTCACATTCAATACTTATACAAAGGTTATCTCTGCGGATGATTTATTTTTATGGATTCCGTCTTTTTAATGGCAGTGTTTTTTGAATTTATTTGAATTTAAATATAGATATTTGAACAAATTTAATTATAGATTAAATCCATTTTGAGAAGCTTGTAGAGGTTGACATTGAGCATTTAGAGCGTTTAAATACAAAGCCGTAGCTTATTTTAAGATAGCATATATATGAGAAAAATTTTTATTTTTATGTTTATCTAGTATTGCGCTGTTACAGTACTAAAAAGAAGAAAAAAGAGAATACCGCACAAAAATTAAGCAGGTTTTGGGTGAAAAGTTAACAATATAGTCCGACATTACTAAAAATAACTAGATAAAAACATCGAAATTAGGCAAATTTAGTAATATTACAAAAATGAAATATATGGTATACTTTATATATTAAAAAAATATAGGATACAAGTCAGTCTAAATAAGGGGGAAAGATTGGATTTCATGGGGATGGAAATTCTTTTTCTTATTTTGATATGTCTATGTATCACTAATGAAGATTGGGGAAAATACATGTATAAAAAAAGTGTACAGGGTTGGTTGAAACACCTGGATTTTATGATTCTGGACGTAGTATGTCTATGGATTTCCTTTACGTTTGCCTTTGGTATAAGGCATGGAACCTTTGACATATTTACGAATTCTTTATACCGATATATGATATTGAGCATGGCTCTTATGGATATCGTAGTTATCTTTTTTTTCGATTCATTAAAAAATGTATTAAAACGTGGACTCTACCGAGAGTTTACTGTAACAGTAAAACAGACATGTCTTATCACGTTATGTTCCGTATTTTATCTCTTTATATTTAAAGAAGCAGATGATTATTCACGTCTGGTTCTTGGCTATACAGCAGGCATTTATTTAATCACTAGTTATCTTATACGTATCGTCTGGAAACACTTCCTCCACCAGTACTTTGGAGGAGCAGCTAAGCGTTCACTTCTTATCGTCACTGTGGCAGACACCGTAGATGCAGTCATTGACAACATTAAGAATAAAAACTATGCAGATTATGTGGTGACCGGAGTCTGCATCCTTGATCAAAAGGCAAAAGGTCAGATTATAGACGGCGTTCCCGTCGTCGCAGACGAAGATGATCTTGTAGAATATGTCTGCCGCGAGTGGGTAGACGAAGTCTTTGTCAACATCCCAGAAAGCGAACCATACCCAGCAGAACTCCTTGACAAATTTATAGAGATGGGAGTTGTTGTACATATGAAACTTGCCAAGTCCCAGAATCTGCTTGGCAAAAAGCAGTTTGTAGAAAGACTTGGAACCTACACAGTACTTACAACAAGTATTAACAGTGTCAGCTATCGCCAACTCATCTTAAAAAGATGTTTAGATATTCTGGGCGGACTTGTAGGATGCACTATTACAGGAATCCTCTGCATCTTCTTAGGACCAGCTATTTATCTACAGTCTCCGGGACCAATCTTCTTCAAACAGATCCGTGTCGGCAAGAACGGAAAGCTGTTCCAGATGTATAAGTTCCGAAGTATGTACATGGATGCCGAAGAACGCAAAGCCGAACTCATGAAGGAAAACCGTGTACAGGACGGCATGATGTTCAAGCTCGATTTTGACCCTCGAATCATCGGCAGCAAGAAGCTCCCAGACGGCACAATCAAAAAAGGTGTCGGCAACTTCATCCGTGACTGGAG
>NZ_CAKRCF010000067.1 GCF_934307085.1 uncultured Anaerobutyricum sp. | reverse complement strand
TATCCATAAAAAATGCCCCCTTTCAGATAAACAGTTTTATTTTTTTCAACTGTCTACCTAAAAGGGAGCATACCATTTCATTCCCAGAGGGCGTCTATTTTGCCTGCGGCAAATCAGGATTTGATTTAATGTATATGTTTTTCCATTAAAAGATTATGATGGTGATGTTTATGGATGTCAGTTGAACAAAAATGTTCATGTCCATGTTCATGCGTAATCACATGCGTATGTGTTGAACCATCGTGTGTATGTGTGATTAAATGTGTGTGCAGATGGGAGTGATTTTTCACTAGAGTATCTGCCACGACAAAAAGTGTACCGATAATCATAAAGAACAGACCGAGAAGATAAGCAACAGAAAGCTGTTCCCCATTAATAACAAAAGCGAGAAATGTTCCAATAAAAGGAGCAACGGCATAGTAAGCGCTTGTCTTGGCAGCTCCCAAATCTCTTTGTGCCCGGATGTATAGAAAGATACTTAATCCATAGGCAATAAATCCTAAGAGCATGGCAAAAATGATATACCTAGCAGAAGGTAAAGATTCTCCAACGGCAGATGCGACAACAAAGGAGCCAAGACCACAGCAAAGTCCTTTTATCGTAACGATCTGATAAGTGCTTTTTTCGGAAATCTTTCTTGTGCAGTTATTCTCCATACCCCAGCATATGGTGGCCAGGAGGACAAAAAGAGAGCCAAGGGAAAAATGAAAACATCCACTGCCCTCAAAGGAAAGAATGATACTGGAAATTGTGATAAACAAAATGGCAGTCCAGAGCCTTTTAGATACGGTTTCTTTAAAAATTAATAACGCAATCAATGTTGTTGCGACGATTTCAAAATTACCGAGCAAAGAAGCATTGGCAGAAGAACCGATACTGACTCCGAGCATTAAAAAGATAGGAGCGAAAATATCTAGAAGTACCATACCGATGGTATAAGGCAGGTTGTCTTTTGTGAGTCGTTCCTCCTTCTGTTCATTGCTCCAATGAAATAAATACATAATGCCAACACCGATTCCAGCCCCAAAATACAAAAATGATGCCATGAAAGTAGGTGGCACATCTTGAAGTAACTGCTTGGAAAAAGGTACATTTACTGCATAGAATACTGCTGCTAATACTGCAAAAAATATGGACTGTAGTTTCTTTTCTGTCATATCGGGTCACTCCTTTGACATAGTAGAGGTTATATTTTACTTCTGTTACTTCTGCAATTTTGCTGCGATAACTATAGCTTGAGCGTGTTTGAAAAATCATTCTTTTGACATGGTACAGATTATATCATGATTGTTTTAACTTATTTTTTAATTTCAAAAACATCACTCTTTTAACATAGGATAGAGTATCCATATTAAGGATTGTAGTAAGTACCAGTATTGAGAACAATAGTAAATATCAGTTAGCATCATTGATATTGATTTACATTAAATATAACATAAAAGGAAAAAAATTACAATAACAAATTGTTTTAATTTTCCAGAAGTTAGATAGCCATCTGAAATAGCATCACCATAAGTGGCATTGTAACAATAGCAAGCAAGGTGGTTACAACATTGATCGCGCTGGCGTACTGTGAATCATTTCCATAAACCTGGCACATCTGTGTTACGGTAGAAGCAGATGGTGTGATAATCGCAAGAAAGACAATAAGCATGATTTTAGGTCCGTTGGAAGAAAGGGAAGCAAGGTGGCTGGATTTTATAAGTACAAGTGCGATAGCCGGGACGATAATCAGGCGTAAAAATGTAACAAAATAGACTCGCTTACTTGCGAAAATCTGTTTGAAATTCATACCCGCAAAAAGCATTCCGGTAACAATCATGCTTGCAGGACCAATCATGCTTCCAACAGCACTTAATGTAGAGTTAATATTTTCAGGTAAATGTATTCTAGTCAGGAAAAGAACAATGCCAATTGCAATGGAAATCATATTAATATTTAATACAATCTTTCTCCAGTCATAAGAAGATTCCCGGCTGATAATCTTCTTGCAATGTGTCCATATAAATACAAGCTGTACACTCATAAAAACACAGCCATAAAGAACCCATTCTTTTCCTAAAATAAATGTTACGATTGGTACAATTAAGTTACCAGAATTAGAATAATAAATTGAAGCAACCTCCACTTCATTTAAATGCAATACTTTTCCCAGAATAGAAACAACAATTAAAAGAATTACCTGTGTCATAACAGAACCGGCAAGGGCAATAAGAAGTCCTTTTACTGTCTGTGATGTGTAATCCACCTGAAAAGCATTAATGATTACACAGGGAATAATAAGATAAAGTACAATTATCGAGAGAACTTTACTGTCTTCCGAGTTTAAAAGTTTTGCTTTTACAATCAAAAATCCCATGAAAATCATAAGAAAAAGCTGTATGATTTGTTCCATGAGAAGAATGCTGATGTGCATGAAATCATCTCCTAATCTTTATATATCATAGCCAAAAGTATTATATAACACTTTTGGGATTCTGTCCTCAATAAATAATAATTTGGTGAGTTGGTAACAGAATTTAAACAGCCGTATTAGAAGAAATTTTGACGGATTGCACAAAGAATACGAAAAAGAAGCCCGAAAACTTTCTCCCCTTTTTACCTTTGTGCTGCGGAATTTTGACCATAGAACCTTCGCATTCGTTTCTGCGAAGGTTCTGCTTTACTGGGCAAAATGGAGCGTTTAGCACAACAGCACAAAAGGGAAGAAAGTTTTCGGGCTTCTTCTCAATAATTCTTCTGGCAATCCGACCATCAATTCCACCATAGCGACGTCTGTTACCAACCCCACAAATTACTATTTAAGAAGTAGGGTAAGAATGCTATAATTTTGTTTAAAGACCATGAGGAGGGAACAGTAATGAATTTCACAACACTTTGTTATATAGAAAAAGAAAATCAATATCTAATGCTTCATCGAGTATCAAAAAAGAAAGATGGGAATAAAGACAAATGGATTGGGGTAGGAGGACATTTTGAAGAAGGCGAAAGTCCAGAAGATTGTCTTTTAAGGGAAGTAAGAGAAGAAACAGGATTAGAACTGGTTAATTATCAATTCCGTGGAATTGTGACGTTTATCTCTGATAAATGGGAAGATGAATACATGTGTCTCTACACTGCAGATAAATATATCGGAGAAATCGGAGCATGCGATGAAGGAGAACTTGTCTGGGTAGAAAAGGACAAAATCAAAGATTTAAATATATGGGAAGGTGATAAAATTTTTTTAAGACTCCTCGCAGAAAATGAACCATTCTTTTCACTCAAATTAGAATATCAGGGAGAAAATCTTATAAATGCGGTATTAAATGGAAAAGAGTATAATTTATGAGGCTGTAAAGACAGAAAATAGAACCACCTACTCATTCCAAATGTGACCTCAGAGCAAGTGCTGGATGCGAGCGCTTAAGCGAACATCCAACACGCCACGACTAAAGTCACATTTGGGATGAGTAGGTGGTTCTATTTTCGTTTATTTAGACAAGCAAATTAGATTTTATAAAAATCCCTTCTGCTCTAATGTGAAGATAATGTTACGTCCTTCGAATGTACCGTCAATGATACGTCTTGCTCTTACACTGTCACCGATATTTTCAACACGAACATTAGTGTCTTTATAAGCTTTGGATACTTCTTCGTAAACCTTGCTCTGAGCTCTCATACCAAGACATACAAATCCGTGGTCGAATGGAAGTTCATAAACTTCGCCTTCTGGACTCTTAACTACGAAGCAGTCTTCTTTTACTTCCTGAAGAGCTGTGCTTGTAAGCTGATTTACATTGTATTTTTCCATCATGCACTTTGTATCGTTCTTTGTTACAGGGTCAAGGTCACGTCCAATTGCTGGCATCATTTCAACGATAGATACTTCTGCACCTCTTGGAGCAAAGAATTCTACTACGTCAAGACCTACAGCACCACCACCAATTACAACAACCTTCTGGCCTGTCATATCTTCTGGGTAGTCTGGTACATGTTTAATCATGCTTAAGATAGACTCAACCTTTCCGCCTTCCTTATCAATATTCTCATGAAGACCCGCGATAGGTGGAAGAAGTGGAGCAGAACCAGTAGCACAGATGATGATGTGCGGATTGAATTTCTCGATTACTTCAAGAGTAGCTTCTACGTTCTTGAAAATGTAAAGGTTATCAAGAGCAGCAGCACGTCTCTGAAGATATACAGGGAAATCATTTAAACGGTGTTTTGCAGGAATCTTGGAGATTTCTGTAGCAAGTCCGCCGAGAACATCTTTTTTCTCAAGAAGGAATGTAGTACATCCAACTTCTGCTGCGGAACATGCTGCCTCAAGACCAGCAGTACCACCACCGATTACAACTACGTTACAGTTCTTGTTTACTTTACGTCCAAGATGTGTGTCTCCTTCAAGAACAGATGGGTTAACTGTACAACGGATAGGTCTGTTTCCGCCGATACGGTTTCCGGCACATCCAATGTTACAGGAAATACATTTTCTAAGCATACATTCCTGGTTGTTTGCTACTTTATGAACCCAGTTAGGTTCAGCGATAAGTCCACGTCCCATACCGATTAAGTCACAGTCACCTCTTGCAAGAGTATCTTCTACAACCTGTGGGTCACGGTAGTTACCCATGGAGATAACTGGCTTGCCGAATTTCTCTTTTACAGCCTTAGCCATGTAAGATCTCCAGCCATCTTTCATGTAGTTCGCATCAATCTGGTACTGGATAGAATCATTAAGACCACAAGATACGTCAAAGATATCTACCTCATCATTTAAATATTCAAGATATTTTAAAGTATCTTCTAATGTGTTTCCACCTTTAACGAACTCATCAGCGGAAAGTCTTAACATGATTGGCATATGAGGTCCAATCTGGCTTCTTACTTCATCGATGATCATACGGCAGAAACGAGTTCTGTTTTCGATGCTTCCGCCAAATTCATCTGTTCTGTCATTATATACAGGGGAGAGGAACTGGCTGATTAAGTAAGAATGTCCAGCGTGGATTTCAACAGCGTCGAATCCAGCAGTCTGTGCACGCTTAGCAGCTTCTCCGTATTTCTTTACGATAGCGAGAATCTCGTCTTTTGTTAATGGACGAGGAGTAGCTCCGCCTGTCTTAGATGGAATATTAGATGCGGATACTGGCTGAAGTCCACCGATACGGGAGGACATTGCAGAAGCACCTGCATGGTTAATCTGGATAGAAACTTTTGTTCCATAACGATGCATATCTTCGCAGAACTTGTAAAGACGTGGAAGATAGTTATCATGGTCGATACGAAGCTGTGTAGTACCGTTAGAACCCTGTGGGAAATCAACGTTTGCATTTTCAACGATTAAGAGACCTGTGCCGCCCTTTGCACGCTGTCTGTAGTAATCGATGTGAAGAAAACTCATTTCACCATTCTGTTCGCCATAGTTTGTTCCCATTGGCATCATACAGATTCTATTCTTGATTGTCATTGTACGAACCGTTAATGGCTCAAAAATGTGTGTATACTTGTCTTTCATTATGAAACCCTCCTAAAAAATGATTGTCATTCGTAGTACAAAAAATTGAGTTAAAAATACTAGTTAAACATACTATTTTAACAGTGTTCAATAACTCTATTATACTTACTATTGAGGAGGATTATCAATCGAAAACACTATGCAGATTGATAGAAGTTATCTATTAAATTCATTAGCGAACAGACGCCCGAGAAGAGAGAAGTGGCTGTCTTCGTCTGTAGTTTATCTAATGAATTAAATAGTAACAAAAAAGGAGTAAAGTTCTAAAAAATGTGGTATCATAAGGGACAACCATTTTTAACAGAGATAAAGTAGAATGAAATAAAAACAGGAGGAAAAATTATGTCAATAATAAATCTTACGAAAGAAACTTTTAAACAGCAGATTTCAGAAGTAGATAAGCCAGTTATTGTAGACTTCTGGGCTCCATGGTGTACGTATTGTCGAAGAATCGCACCGGCTTTTGATAAGATTGCAAGTCAGCAGGAGGATAAGCTTATTTTTGCTAAATTAGATATTGATGATGCAGCGGAAATTGCGGAAGAGTATGGTGTTGATACAATTCCAACTCTTATTATATTTAAGAATGGTGAGATTGCAGGAAGTATTGTTGCACCGGATTCTAAGGCAAAGATAGAGGCATTTATCGAAGAAAATTTATAATTTATGATAGGAAGGAAGAATACAATGGGAAAAATATATGATGTAGTAATTATCGGAGGAGGCCCGGGCGGATATACATCAGCTTTGTATTGTGCGAGAGCCGGACTTAGCACAATGGTTCTTGAAAAGCTGTCTGCCGGAGGGCAGATGGCACTCACTTCTCAGATTGATAATTATCCAGGATTTGAGGAAGGAATTGATGGATTTAGCCTTGCGGAAAAGATGGAGCAGGGTGCAGAACGCTTTGGCGCGGAGACAGAGCTTGCGGAAGTGCTGAGTGTTGATTTCTCTAATGATATTAAAATAGTAGAAAGCAGTGAAGGAACATTTAAGGCAAAGACAGTAATTATCGCTACCGGTGCTGTGCCAAGAGAACTTGGAGTTCCGGGAGAAAAGGAACTGGTTGGCCGTGGTGTCGGATATTGTGCAACTTGTGACGGTATGTTTTACAGAAATAAGACTGTTATGATTGTCGGCGGCGGCAATACTGCGGCAGCGGACGCGATGACTTTATCAAGAATCTGTGAAAAGGTTATCCTTGTTCACAGAAGAGATTCCCTTCGTGCCACCAAGGTATACCACAAGCAGTTAGAAGAAACTGAGAATATTGAATTTTACTGGGATACAACAGTCAGTGAATTTTTATATGAGAAAAAACTTACTGGAGCGAAACTGCATAATGTAAAGACAGGAGAAGATACAGAAATCGCTGTAGATGGTGCATTTATCAGTATCGGAAGAAAGCCGGCATCGGAGCTGTTCGAAGGTATTCTTGATATGGATGAGGCGGGGTATATCGTAGCAGATGAATCCACAAGAACAAATATCCCAGGTGTATTTGCCATCGGAGATGTCCGTACAAAGGCACTTCGTCAGGTTGTGACTGCTGTAGCGGATGGTGCGACAGCCTCTCATTATATTGAGGAATATTTGGCTCACCAGATATAAGAAAAAGATATAGAAACGAAAATAAATGTAAATGTCAGAATCAGGTATAATATAATAAGGATGTCTGGGCATTCTTGAATTCTAAGATAGTAAATGTTATAAAGAAGGGAGAGCTGATATTTTTAATGGAAAAAGAAACAAAAAGAAGTCTTTTACTTATCACATTTGGAGTAGTACTATTTGCCTTGCTCATGCATTTTTCGGAAGTAATTAAGATGCTGCAAAGAGGAGTGGCACTGACTCTGCCTATTATGGTAGGTCTGATTCTTGCTTTCGTCTTAAATGTACCAATGAAAATGTTTGAGAGGCTTTTTACAAAATTAAAAAAGAAATATCCACAATTAAAGAAAATGCCAGTAACAAGCCTCAGTTTATTTGCAACATTAGCGTGCATCGTTCTTTTAATCGGAATCGTGTATACGATGTTCGTGCCAGGACTCGTTGCATCGGTAAGAAGCATTTACAACGTTTTTATGGAAAATATGCCAAAGTGGTTATCTTGGCTGCGAAGTAATGGAATGGATACTGCATGGATTTCCAGAGAGGTTACTTCTTGGGATTTCAATAAGCTGATGACTCAGATAACTGGCAATGTAGGCAATGTGGGAAATGCTCTTGGAAAAGTAGTAGATGCGACAACGTCCGCCTTTGGGGTGGCAATGAATGTAATGATGGGATTTATTATCGCTATCTATGTATTATTAAGCAAAGTATCTCTAACAAGACAATGTAAAAAAATGATTTATGCCCACTTATCAAAAAAGCATGCTGATAAGATTTGTTACATATCAAGCCTTGTCAATGAAACATATTCCAAGTTCTTTTCTGGTCAGTGCATAGAGGCAGTTATCCTCGGATTATTAATATTCATTGCATTTACTATATTCCGCCTGCCATATGCAAACCTGATTGCCGTACTGACAGCAATCCTTTCCTTTATTCCATACATTGGAGCATTTGCTTCCTGCTTTATTGGAGCATTGCTCATCGTAATGGTAGATCCATGGAAAGCAATTTTAAGTATTGTTGTGTATCAGGTCGTGCAGTTTATTGAAAACCAGTTCATCTACCCAAGAGTAGTTGGCGGTTCTGTAGGGCTCGCTCCACTCTGGACTTTGAGTGCAGCATTAATTGGCGGTAATCTCTTTGGTGTTCTTGGAATGATATTTGCGATACCGGTCACGGCAGTGTTGTATGTGTTGCTCAAAGATGATGCAAATCGGAGATTGCGAAGCAAGAAGATAAGTATATAAATAGTAAAATTTTTCATTTGACTTTTTGAGAAAAGGGAAATATAATAGTTTTCAAACGAGTAGCAAACTAGCGTAAATCCAGTTTTGCTACTCGTTTTTTATGTGTATTTTTGTCGTACATTGTTAAAGTTTATAATGCCATTAAAAGTGTGTAGCCTGTCAGCGTAAGTCCAGCTTATCTGACAGCTATGCACTTTTTTTATGGCGGAAAAGGAGGACGAAAAAAGAATGGAAGAAAGTAACAAAATGAAAGATATGCCAGTGAATCATTTGATGATTCAGATGGGAATCCCGATGATATTGTCGATGGCCTTGCAGGCAGTCTACAATATTGTGGACAGTGCCTTTGTCGGAAATATGAGAGTGGGAAGTGAGGCTGCGTTAAATGCACTTACACTAGTTTTTCCAATTCAGATGCTTATGGTTGCAATAGGAATCGGAACGGGAGTAGGAACGAATGCACTTCTTGCAAGAACACTCGGACAAGGAAATAACAAAAAGGCAGCTAAGGTTGCAGGAAATAGTTTATTTCTTGGTGTAATTATTTATATTGTGTGTCTGTTGTTTGGAATTTTTGGAGTAAAGGCATATATTTTAACGCAGACGGTGGATGCCCAGGTCCTTCAAATGGCAACAAGTTATCTGCGGATATGCTGTGTGATTTCTTTTGGAATCATTTTCTTTTCACTATTTGAAAAACTGTTACAGGCAACGGGACGTTCGTTATATTCTACGATTGGGCAGGTTGTTGGAGCGGTAGTAAATATTATTTTAGACCCAATTTTAATTTATGGATTAGGCCCATTTCCTGAAATGGGTGTGAAAGGTGCAGCATATGCGACAGTAATCGGGCAGGTGGCATCTGCAGTACTGCTGTTTATTTTCCACATGAAATTAAATAAAGAATTTGAGCATGGCATAAAATTTATGAAGCCAGATGGCACGATTATTAAAGAAATCTATGCTATAGGTCTTCCGGCAATTATCGCACAGGCATTAATGTCCATTATGGTATATGCGATGAATCTTATTTTAAAATTTAGCCCTTCTGCACAGACAGCGTATGGTCTGTTTTACAAAGTACAGCAGTTTGTATTATTCCTTGCATTTGGCCTTCGAGATGCAATTACGCCAATTATTGCATTTGCTTACGGAATGCACAGTAAAAAAAGAATTACTGATGGAATCAAATATGGATTGATATATACGGCTGTCTTGATGATTTTAGGAATCGTCATTACCGAACTATTTCCAGGGATTTTTGCAACATTATTTAACGTTGGACAGTCAAGAGAATATTTTATCGGTGCAATGCGAATCATTTCTATCAGCTTTATTTTTGCAGGAATTAATGTTGCCTATCAAGGCATTTATCAGGCATTAGATGGAGGTCTGGAATCCCTTGTAATATCGCTGTTAAGACAGTTAATTATTATTCTTCCGCTTGCAGGAATCTTTTCAGTACTTGCCAGAAATGGTCAGGCAGGAATTTCATTAATTTGGTGGGCATTTCCGATTACGGAATTTGTATCCTGTCTTGTGGGATATATATTTTTGAAAAAAATAAGGAAATCGAAAGTTAGTGTTTTAAATTAATAGTATTCAAATAAGCTGTGAAAAAAGTATTAAAGAAGAAGCTATGGCAATTTTATAAAATAATTGCCGGGTACGGCACTTGTTGAGTGCTTCCCTTGAAGGAGGAATGAAGATGAAAAAGAAAATTATCACAATCAGCAGAGAATTCGGAAGCGGCGGACGTTTCATCGGAGAAAAAATCGCAAAAAAACTTGGAATTGCTTACTATGATAAAAAAATAATCAGCCGAATTGCAGAACAATCAGGTTTGTCTCCAGAATATATTCAGGAAAAAGCAGAACTATCTCCTAAGAAGGGGTTATTTGCGTATGCATTTTCAGGAAGAGATATTACAGGAAAATCGGTAGAAGATATTTTATATGAAGAACAGCGAAAAATTATTTTAAAAATAGCTGAAGAAGAGCCCTGTGCAATTATAGGAAGAAATGCAGACTTTATTTTAAAAGACAGGAACGATGTACTTAATGTTTTTATTCATGGAAATGAGAAAGAAAAAGCAGATAGAATCTGCAAATTATACGATGTAACAGAAAAAGAAGCAGTAAAAATGATGTCCGATATAGATAAAAGGCGCATGGCAAATTATAACTTCTATACCGACCAGAAATGGGGGAAGGCTGCAAATTATACGCTGACACTTAATAGTTCCGAATTAGGATATGAAATGTGTGAAAAAATAATAATAGAATGTGTTAAAAATTTCTGATTGAACAAAATCGCTGTGCGATGGCTTGTGAAAGCTACGATGCAGCGATTTTGTTCAATCAGAATCTTTAGTTCTTGACATTTGTATTTAAAACCTTTATATTTAAGTAAATGCTTAATTAAGTAAATGCTTTATTTTGGAGGAGAAAATGACAGATATTGAATTACTGCATACTATTACTATGCCAACACGGTACCAGATTCTTATGCTTTTACTGGAACATCATTACTGTGGGAAAGCATTGGCTGCGAAGCTTGGAATCAGTGAATCAGCAATATCACAGCATCTACAGATATTAAAAGATTGTGGAATGGTGACGGGACAAAGGATTGACCGTCAAATGCATTATCAG
>NZ_CAKRCF010000066.1 GCF_934307085.1 uncultured Anaerobutyricum sp. | reverse complement strand
TGAGCCAGGATCAAACTCTCAAATAAAATGTTTAAGATGTCAGATCGAGGTCCAGAACCACTGGTTCTTTTCCTGTCTTTACTGTTTATTTAGGTTTTGAACTTTCGTTCTGTTCCATGGACTTTCCTGCAGACATCACTCTCAGGAAAACCCGAATGAAATTTGAATTAACGTTCAAGGTTGTTTTGTTATTCAGTTATCAAGGTTTTGTGTCGTTCTTTTTTGTGACACAACTTCTTCATTTTATCATATTCAGAAGTCTTTGTCAAGAACTTTTTTAATTTATTTTTTTAATGTTTTATTGCTTTTCTTGAGCAACTCGTACATTCTATCATATTCCCATTCATCCGTCAAGCACTTTTTTATTTTTCTTCTTTATTTTCCAAATAAGAGTGAAAAATATTACGGAGAAGGAGGGATTTGAACCCTCGCACCGCGCAAACGATCTACACCCTTAGCAGGGGCGCCTCTTCAGCCACTTGAGTACTTCTCCATAATGCCTAAATAAATGAAAATATTCAGTTCTGTTGCACACTGATGCACAACGCTTTATTATATTAGCAAAAAGACTGACAAAAGTCAAGCCTTTTTTTAATTATTTTTTCCATTTTTCTTTTGCAGTCTCATAAAGGTTGTTTCCATCTTTATCAATAACTACAATAACAGGTAGATTTTCAATCTCTAACTTGCGGATTGCCTCTGTGCCAAGATCATCGTAAGCAATTACTTCTGCCTTCTTAATACATTTAGATAATAATGCACCCGCTCCACCTACTGCGGCAAAGTATACTGCACCATTTCTCTTCATTGCTTCTATAACTTCAGGAGAACGCTTTCCTTTACCTACCATGCCTTTTAATCCTTTATCAAGCATCTCAGGGGTATACTTATCCATACGACTGCTTGTAGTAGGCCCTGCAGAACCAATAACCTGTCCCTCTCTTGCCGGACTTGGCCCAAGGTAATATAAAACATTACCATTGAGCTCTATAGGTAAAGATTCCCCTTTATGCATGCTTTCATACATTCTTTTATGTGCTGCGTCTCTGGCAGTATAAATAATTCCAGACAGGTATACATAGTCCCCTGCCTTTAAAGTATTAATATCTTCTTCAGAAAGTGGAACCTGAATTGTTTTATTCATGACTGTATCCTCCCTTATAAAGTTCTTACTGCATGACGATTTACATGACAGCACATATTTACGGCAACCGGAAGTCCTGCAATATGCGTAGGATATGTATTAATGTTGACAGCAAGTGCGGTAACAGTTCCACCAAGTCCTGCCGCTCCAATTCCGAGATTATTTACCTTTTCAAGAACCTCTTCTTCCATTGCTTTAATAGAAGGAAGCTCGGAATGAGTACCTACAGGTCTTGTAAGTGCCTGTTTTGCCATAAGAGCAGCCTTTTCAAATGTACCGCCAATACCAACGCCTACAACAACAGGCGGACATGCATTCGGTCCTGCTTCTTGTACCGCCGATACAATTGCATTCACTGCGCCTTCCATACCATCTGCTGGTTTAAGCATAAATACACGACTCATATTCTCACTTCCAAAGCCCTTTGGTGCTACAGTAAGCTTGATATTCTCTCCTGAAACAATGCTGTAATGAATCACAGCAGGAGTATTATCTTTTGTATTCTCTCTGATAAATGGGTCATTCACTACAGATTTACGCAAATATCCCTCTACATATCCATCGTGTACACCTTTATTGATGGCATCCGTAAGAGAACCACCTTCAATATGTACATCCTGACCTACTTCTGCAAATACAACTGCCATTCCTGTATCCTGACAGATTGGAATCTGCTCTGCTCCAGCAATGTCAAGATTCTCTTTTAGCTGATTAAGAATCTGGCAGCCAAGAGGGTTCTCCTCCTGGTCTGCCGCTTTATATAAAGCACTCTTCATATCATCTGAAAGATAGTAATTGGCCTCGATACACATTTCTTTGATATTGTTAGAAATTTCCTCTACGTTAATTACTCGCATCTTTCTACCTCTTTATCATTTTCATCCACAGATGATAAATTATACAACTGGAATCCTAATAATTAAATACATCTGTAGATTAGTCTTTAGTCAATAAACGTTGGTAATTCTTCTCCGTCCCTACTGATATTTATTACCCAGTATGAAAAATTTAATATAAAAACGTTAAACTTCTTCCGTTGTTACTTCATTCTCCATAGGTTCATTCTCTTCTGATACTTCAGACATATTTTCTTCCATATCTTCAGAATCATCCTCTTCCTCAAATCTTACTTTTGCAACACTGGCAACTTTAATATCGCTGTCTGCCTCAATATTAATGAGCTTAACACCAGAAGTATTTCGTCCAATAACAGAAATAGAATCACTCTTCATTCGAATAACAATTCCCTCAGTTGTAATAAGCATAATCTCTTCTTCCGGCTTAATTGTCTTAGCTCCGACAACATAGCCAGTTTTATCTGTAATCTTATAGCATCTAAGACCTTTTCCTCCTCGATGCTGTACTGTAAATTCGTCAAGAGGTGTACGTTTACCCATACCTTTTTCAGATACGATCAGTAAATCATCTCCTTCTGAACGAATCTGCATACCGATAACTTCATCAGTATCTCCAAGATTCATTCCAATAACACCCATAGAAACTCGTCCGGTTTCTCTTACATCCTGAAGCTTAAAGCGGATACACTGTCCTTCTTTTGATATGAGGAAAATGTCTTCATTCTCATCCGTCTGCTTTACTTCAATAAGCTCATCGCCTTCTCGCAGAGAAATGGCAGCCAAACCATTCTTACGAACATTCTTATATTCATCGAATCCTGTTTTCTTTACAAGACCATTTTTTGTAGCCATAACAAGATAATGCTGCTTGCCATCTTCTGATAATGGAATAATAGCTGTAATCTTTTCTTCAGGCTGAAGCTGAAGAAGATTGATGATGTTCACTCCTCTTGCTGTTCTGCTAGATTCCGGAATCTCATATCCCTTTAAGCGGTATACACGTCCCTTATTCGTAAAGAACATGATGTAGTTATGGGTGCTGGTCATGAATAAATCTTCAATATGATCCTCATCAATTACATTCATACCTTTAATTCCCTTACCGCCACGATTCTGACTATGAAAATTATCCGGTGTCATACGCTTGATATATCCAAGTTTGGAGAAAGTGATAATTGCATCCTTTCTAGGGATTAACGCTTCGTCACTTAAGTCTTCCATATCCATCTCAATAGAAGTTCTTCTGTCATCGCCGTATTTATCACGGATAAGAAGGATTTCCTCACGGATTACCCCTAAGAGAACCTTTTCATCTGCCAAAATAGACTCTAACTCTGCAATCTTTTTCTCAAGCTCATCATACTCATTCTGAAGTTTCTCTCGCTCTAAACCGGTAAGCGCACGCAGACGCATGTCTACAATCGCCTGTGCCTGTGCCTGAGAGAATTCAAAACGCTTGATTAAGTTATCTCTTGCCTCTGCTACGTTCTTAGAAGCACGGATAATCTCGATAACTTCATCAATATAATCTAAAGCCTTTAAAAGACCTTCTAAAATGTGCGCTCTCTCTTTTGCCTTGTTCAGCTCGTATTTTGTTCGTCTTGTTACAACATCTTTCTGATGATTTAGATAATGTACAAGCATTTCCTTTAAATTAAGAACTTTTGGCTGGTTATCTACGAGAGCAAGCATGATAACACCAAATGTATCCTGAAGCTGTGTATGTTTAAATAACTGCTTTAATAAAACATTCGCATTAACATCTTTACGTGTCTCAATACAAATTCTCATACCGCTTCTGTCAGATTCATCACGTAATTCTGTAATACCGTCAATTCTCTTTTCCTTTACTAAATCAGCAATCTTTTCAATTAAACGTGCTTTATTTACCATGTATGGAAGCTCAGTTACGATAATTCGCTGTTTTCCATTCTTCATTGGCTCAATATTGGTCACCGCACGAACTTTAATCTTACCTCGTCCGGTACGATACGCCTGATCGATTCCCTTACGTCCAAGAATAGCCGCTCCTGTTGGGAAGTCCGGACCTTTTACAATCTCTAAAAGCTCATCAATATCGGTATCTCTGTCTTCCTCCACCTGATTATCAATGATCTTTACCACACCATCAATTGTTTCTCTTAAGTTATGTGGAGGGATATTGGTTGCCATACCAACCGCGATACCCTGTGCCCCGTTTACAAGGAGATTTGGAAATCTCGATGGGAGAATGCTTGGCTCTTTCTCTGTCTCATCAAAGTTCGGTACAAAATCAACCGTATCCTTGTAAATGTCTGCTGTCATCTCCATGGAAATCTTAGATAATCTTGCCTCTGTATAACGCATGGCAGCCGCGCCGTCACCGTCCACAGAACCAAAGTTACCATGACCGTCTACTAACGGATAACGGGTAGACCAGTCCTGCGCCAGATTAACTAACGCTCCATAAATAGAGCTGTCACCATGAGGATGATATTTACCCATTGTATCACCGACGATACGGGCACACTTTCTATGTGGCTTATCCGGACCGTTGTTCAGCTCGATCATAGAATAAAGAATTCTTCTCTGAACTGGCTTCAGACCATCTCTTACATCTGGAAGCGCTCTGGATACAATTACACTCATAGCATAATCTATATAAGATTTCTCCATGGTATTTTTCAGATCCACCTCATGGATTTTATCAAAAATATTACTATCGTCCATACTGTCCTCCTGAACTATGATACATACTCCCGAAATCTCAAATATTTAAGAGATTCCGGGAGTATGGAAATGTCAAAAAACTTCTTTTATCAGATATCCAGATTCTGTACATATTTTGCATTCGCTTCGATAAACTCTCTACGCGGTTCTACACGGTCACCCATAAGAGTATCAAATGTCATATCAAGCTCTGAAGCTGCATCATCATCCATATTTACACGCAGCAAAATTCTCTTTTCCGGATCCATAGTTGTCTCCCACAGCTGGGAAGCATCCATCTCACCAAGACCTTTATATCGCTGAATCTTATTGTTACCGTCACGTCCGATATCTGTAAGTATCTTATTTAATTCTTCATCACTGTAGGCATACCACACCTTCTTGTTCTTCTCAACTTTATACAGTGGCGGCTGTGCCAGATATACATGACCTTCTTTGATAAGATCAGGCATAAAACGATATAAGAATGTTAATAATAATGTGGCGATATGTGCACCATCTACATCGGCATCAGTCATAATAATAATCTTATTATATCTGAGTTTTGTAATATCAAAATCCTCATGAATTCCCGTGCCAAATGCAGTAATCATCGCACGAATCTCATTATTTACAAGAATCTTATCCAGTCTTGACTTCTCTACGTTAAGAATCTTTCCACGAAGTGGAAGAATCGCCTGTGTTGCACGACTTCTTGCTGTCTTTGCAGAGCCACCCGCAGAATCTCCCTCTACGATGTAGATTTCACAATTCTTAGGGTCTTTATCAGAACAATCTGCTAGCTTACCTGGAAGACTCATTCCGTCAAGTGCAGACTTTCTTCTTGTTAAATCCCTTGCCTTTCTTGCGGCCTCTCTAGCTCTTTGTGCAAGCACAGCCTTCTCGCAAATTATCTTTGCAACATTTGGATTCTGCTCAAGGAAATAAGTCAGCTGTTCACTTACCACACTGTCAACGGCACCACGCGCTTCGCTGTTTCCAAGCTTCTGCTTTGTCTGGCCCTCAAACTGCGGTTCCGGAATCTTAATGCTTACAATAGCAACCAGACCTTCTCTGATATCATCACCGGTCAGATTCTGTTCGCTATCTTTTAATAACTTATTCTTTCTTGCATAGTCATTAAAAGTCTTTGTAAGAGCACTTCTAAAACCTGCTAAATGTGTTCCACCTTCCGGTGTTGTAATATTATTTACAAAGCTATAAACACCTTCGTTATAAGAATCATTGTGCTGTAAGGCAACTTCTACAAATACATCACCTTTCTTACCCTCACAATAAATAACCTGTGGGTAAAGTACTTCTTTACTCTTATTCAGATACTCTACATATTCACGGATTCCACCTTCATAATGGAATATCAAGGCTACATTTTCTTCTGGTCGCTTATCTTTAAGAACAATCTTTAATCCCTTGGTTAAAAATGCCATCTCACGAAGACGCTGTTTTAATACTGTAAAATCGAAAACAGTCTCTTCGAAAATAGTTGGGTCAGGAAGAAATCGTACTTCTGTACCTCTCTTATCTGTATCCCCTACAACCTTTAACGGATACATAACCTTTCCACGCTCATATCTCTGACGGTAAATTTTTCCTTCATGGAAAATATCTACTTCAAGCCAGGTGGACAGCGCGTTAACAACAGACGCACCTACCCCGTGTAATCCACCGGATACCTTGTATCCTCCACCACCGAACTTTCCTCCTGCATGAAGGATGGTAAACACGACTTCGACTGCTGGAATCCCCTTTTTCTTGTTAATTCCTACAGGGATACCACGACCATTATCTCTGACCGTGATAGAATTATCTTCATTGATGTACACTTTTACTGTATCACAAAATCCAGCTAATGCCTCATCAACTGCATTATCCACAATCTCATATACCAGATGATGGAGGCCCTTAGATGAAGTACTGCCAATGTACATACCAGGCCTTTTTCGTACTGCTTCAAGACCTTCTAAAATCTGTATCTGATCCGCACCATATTCCTGCGCTGCAGAAATCTGTTCTTCACTCATAATTCAACCTCCTGTCAAAACTTAATCAAATAATTATACCATAAATATCGCCATTTATTCAACTTCTTAAACCAGACCCTCTGTTTTTTCTTCCTGTACAATCCCCTCTTTTACACGAAATACCTTATCTAAGGAGATACGGCTGTTTACAAAATCATCAAGTCCTGTGCAGGAAATTAATGTCTGTATATCCTGAATACTTTCAAGTAACCAGGACTGCCGTCCTGCATCCAATTCTGACAAAACATCATCGAGAAGTAAAATTGGTTTTTCTCCTGTTACCTGCTCAATCAGACGGATTTCTGACAGTTTCAAAGACAATGCAGCTGTCCTTTGCTGTCCCTGTGAGCCAAATTTGCGAATATCGATTCCCCCGACTTTAAATCGAAGATCATCTCTGTGTGGGCCGACACTTGTTGTTCCTGATAAAATATCTTTCTTTCTTCTAGAATACAGTTGTTCCCTAAATTCTTCTGCCTCCACATTTTTTTCATATTCTACTTTAATCTGCTCTTTACCTCCAGTAAGCTGGCCATGAATCTTCGCCATCATCTCATCAAGAAAATGGACAAATTCTTCCCTTTTCTTGATGAGAAACTGTCCAGCAGCAAGAAGCTGTGCATCCCATCCGTCTAAAGTATCAATGAGTGCAGGATATAAATTAATTTGTTTTAAAAGATTATTTCGTTCATTTAGAATTTTACTGTAACCAACGAGTTGCTGCATGTAGCCTTTGTCTATCTGGCTCAGTTCCATATCAAGAAATCTTCTTCTCCCCGCCGGACCTTCTTTAATAATCGACAAATCTTCCGGAGAAAAAAAGACGATGTGCATCATTCCAAGAAGCTCTCCTGAGCGTCTTACCGGCACACCATCTACCGCAACTCCTTTGCTTTTATTTTTCTTTAAATGAACATCCAGACGATGGGATAATGAATCTTTTCTGAAAAAAAGCCGGATATGTGCCTCATCTTCACCAAAACGAATCAGTTCCTTATCCCTGCTTCCTCTATGGGATCTTAAAGTTCCGCTTACATAAATAGACTCTAAAAGATTCGTCTTCCCCTGTGCATTATCTCCAAAAAAAATATTTACTCCAGGAGAAAACTCCACTTTTAGCGAATCAAAATTTCTATAATTACTTAATTCAATTGATTCAACAAACATGGAGTCCTCCCTTTAATCTTAATATATTCTCAGAATCTTTCGCGTACTAAATCAATAATATTTCATGTGATTTCTTATCTGACTTTTTTATAAAATTAAATATTAATGATATAGCATATCAAGTTTTGTAATGAGATTTCGAGAGTATATTTCAATTGTTTATAATTATTTTACAACTTTAAATGCTTCGCCTTCAAATTCAAAAACGTCACCATCATAAAGCTTCTTACCTCTTCTGGTTTCCACTTCGCCGTTAACAGTCACCTGACCATCTTGAATAAGCATCTTGGCATCAATACCGGAAGATACAATACCTGCAGCTTTCATTGCCTGTCCAAGCTTAATAAATTCATCTCTTAATTTTAATTCTTCCATAGTTTACTTTAATTCCTTTCTGGCATTTCAATAATCCGTAACTCTTGATAACTATTCACATATCAGCTCTATTTATCACCAGTTTCATATTACCAGTAATCCGAATTATTAAATAAAAAAGTCTTCTTGTCCGTCAACAGCGGACAACTTCGTTAAAATTTATACATTGCTGTTACTTACATTGATTGGTAAAATCAAATATAAGTAAGAGGATTTCTCATCACGAATAATACAAGGTGCAATGGAATTAATAAGGTAAATAGTAACTTCTTCTTCGTCGATAACACGAAGTGCATCTACTAAGAACTTAGGGTTAAAGCCAATAACTAAATCTTTTCCTTCTTTGTTGATTACAATCTGATCCTTCATAGAACCAATCTGGGAAGAAATCATAAGATTCATTTTTTCATTATCAATCTTGAGAATAATTGGCTTTTTATCAGACTCTTTCACAAATAAAGTGGAGCGGTCAAGACAGCGTAATAACTCCATTTTATTGATTGTAAGCTTTGTTTCATAGTCATTAGAAAGCATCTGTCCGATATTATAAAACTTACCTTCTAATAATCTTGAAACTACCTTTGTATCACCAAATTCAAATAAAATGTGCTTATCTGTTAAATATAAATTGATTGTATCCTTTGATTCTCCTGGAAGAATCTTACTAACATCAGACAAAGTTTTACCTGGAACAATGACTTCCATTTTAGGATAAGATTCCTGTAATTCGATATTACGAACAGAAATTCTGTGACCGTCAAGAGAAGTTACTGTCATTTTATTATTTTCAACACTTAATAATTCACCAGTCATTAATTTATTATTTTCATTATCAGATACGGAAAAAATAGTCTGTCTGATTACTTCTTTTAAATCGAATTGAGAGAGAGTAATTTTATTCTCTTTTTCAATTTCTGGTAAATGTGAAAAATCATCTCCTTTTCGTCCCATAATACTACATTGAATTTGTTCACATTCAATATTTGTCTTTCCGGACTCGTTTGTTTCCACACAAACATCACTATCTGGAATTTTTTTAATAATTTCAGAAAAGATTTTAGCTTCAAGTGCAATCTTACCAGGTTCAATAATTGTTCCTTGAATGACTGTTTCTATACCAAGCTCTGTATCATTGGCAGTTAATTTTATACAATCATCAAATGCTTCAATTAGGATACATTGGAGAATATCCATTGTTGTTTTATTGGATACAGCTTTGGAAACGGTATTTACTCCATATAAAAATTGATTCTTAGGACATGTTATCTTCATAAATGTGTATAACTCCTTTCGGTGTAAAATATATATAAATATAATAAGTTATCCGCAGTAGTAGTAGTAGGGGGTGTTAGAGATGTGAATAAATGGTATAGAGGCCGATAATACAAGGATTTTTGAAAAGGATAACTATGCGGATAAGTATGTGAATAAAAAAATAGTTATCCACATAGGAAAAAATCCTAAAAAGTTATCCACATTTATCCACAGGGAATTCACATCGAATCTGAATAGAATGTGGAAAAAAATAAAGGATTGTCCCCAGTGTGTGAAGACACCTTTATTTTTCTGTTTCTTCTATATAAATGTACTACGTTGGTGGGTTTAATTTCTTGATGATAATATCAAGGTTACTTTTCAGGTTCTCATCAGTTTCAAGCATTTTAGAAATCTTATCATGGCCATGTATAACAGTAGTATGATCACGATTTCCCATAATCTTTCCGATATTTTGAAGAGAATAGTCGGTATATTTACGAGAAAGATACATACAAATCTGTCGTGGATTGGCAATTTCTTTGTTTTTCTTCTTAGAAATGATGTCGGAGACAGAAATATTGTAATGTTCTGCGACAACATCCATAATTAACTGAGGAGTTACTTCTTTTTGACATTCAATTGTGTCTTTTAAAGCATTTTCAGCTAATTCTAAGGTAACGGGCTTCTTTTCAAGGTTGGCAAAAACGTAAATTTTGTTTAACGCTCCCTCTAATTCACGGATATTGGAATTAATATTGGTAGCAACATACTGCATAACTTCTTGATTAATGTCAAGATGTTCTAATTCAGCACGCTTTTTTAGGATAGCCATCTTGGTTTCGTAGTCTGGTGGCTGAATATCTGCAGTAATTCCCCATTCAAAACGGGATCTGAGACGTTCTTCTAATGTTGCGATTTCTCGTGGATGTTTATCGGAAGAAATTACAATCTGCTTTTTTGCTTCGTGAAGTTCGTTAAATGTATGGAAAAATTCTTCCTGTGTACTTTCTTTTCCTATTATAAACTGTATATCATCAATTAACAGAACGTCAATATTACGATATTTATCGCGGAATTCCTTATTTTTATCGTGTTTTAAGGAATCAATCAATTCATTTGTAAATTTTTCGGAAGTTACATATAAAACGCGTAAATCCGGACGATTGTTAATGATATGATGTGCAATCGAATGCATCAAATGTGTTTTTCCAAGTCCAGCTCCGCCATATAAGAAGAGAGGATTGTATGCACCACCGGGTGATTCGGCAACTGCAACGGAAACAGCATGCGCCATCTTGTTTGTTGGACCGACTACAAATGTATCAAAAGTATATCTTGGATTTAAATTACCAATATATTCTGCAGGAACGCTTGCTTTCTTTGGTTCTGGTTTTGTTGCTGCAGAATTGGAGTCGGTAAAAAGAATTTTAAATTGCTTTCCAGTAACCTGTTCAATCGCCATAGAAAGGTAAATATCATAATATTTGTGTTTTATAAATTCAATTCCTCGTGGTCCACGTACCATAAAAAAAGTAATGCTATCGTCTGTAATTGTCTGAATAATTAATGGTTGTATCCAAGTATTAACGGCAACTTCAGATATTTCATGTTCTTTTACGAG
>NZ_CAKRCF010000065.1 GCF_934307085.1 uncultured Anaerobutyricum sp. | reverse complement strand
AAATAGAATTGCAGGAGCAAGAGCCAATTGAAGAAGCGGAAAGAGTTAAGCTAGAATACATGGAGAGAGAGCATCTGCAGATATATGAAAAGATTACAGATAAGGCATTCTACACGCCGACATCGGATTATATTGAAGTGCCGTGTAAAGAACAGTATGAGTATATCGAAGAATTTTATAGCACGCTGTTTCACGAAATGGTTCACAGTACAGGACATTCTAAGCGATTGAACCGCTTGGAAAGCGGAGCGAGTGCGAGATTCGGAAGTGCAACCTATTCAAAAGAAGAACTTACTGCAGAAATCGGTTCGGCTATGATTTTGAATCGGTTGGGGATTGAAACAGAAAAAACATTCAAAAATTCGACAGCATATGTACAGAACTGGTTGCAAGTGTTGAGGAATGATAACAAATTTATCATTTCAGCCAGTAGCAAATCAGAAAAAGCAGTGAAGTACATTTTTAATGAAAATGCAGTTACAGAGTAGAAAAGGAGAGAAGAAAGATGAAGAAAAAATTTTATATCGGTCAGGAAATTTTGTGGCACTGTAAAGATTATGAGAGTGATATATATGTAAAAGCTGTGATAACAGAGGTAGACACAGATCATTGTTTAGCAGTATCAAAAGATAATAATTCTGCAATGGATGATTTGATATTATGGATAGATGAAGATACAGAAATGGACTTTCTGATTCGGAACTAATGAACCGGATCAGGAGATAGAAAAAAGAGAAGTTGCCGGATGGCGCTTCTCTTTTTTACTGGGGGATCCCGAACCTCTCCCTTCCCCCAGACCCCCTACCAGTGGTAGGGGGAAATGGACTGGATTTCTCTTTTAAGTTATTTCTGTTGAAGCTGTTCGATCAGTGCCTGCAGTTTGGCATTTTCACGATCAAGTTCACGGATTTTTTCATTCATTTCTCTTTCTTTAGCAATCAATGCTTTTTCCTTGTTAAGTTCTGCAGATGCCTTGATTTGTTCAATCTGATGATTGCATTCCACATCTTTCGCTTTTAATGCGTCCTTATATTCTTTTTCTTTTTCTTCCAGTTCGTGCCGGAGATTGATCACTTCTGTTTTTGCTTCAAATTCTGATTTTTTTAAATTATCATATCCTGATAACTGTTCTTTCGCTTTGGACAACTCGGACTGCAGGGTATCGTTATTTTTTCTGGTTTCTGCAGTTAGTGCTTCTGCAGATGTAGCTTTTTCTTCTGCAACTTTTAAATCTTTGAAAGCCTGTTCCATAGCCTTAGTGGCTTCTTCTGCCTTTGTTTCTGCAAGAGCTTTTTCCTCTCGGGCTTCTGCAATTTTTTCTGTAAGTTCTGTTTCGAGCTTATCTTTTAGATTTTTGATATTGTCAATTTTATCCTGATAAAAGACTTTCAGTTCTTCTTTACCACTGACGGATGTGACAAACATAGAACGGATGTTGTTAAGAGATGCTTCCAGAGCTTCAACATCTACATTCCCTTGCTTCATCTGTTCATTATCTAAATTCGCTTCTACGATTTCAAATAAGTGTTTTAATGCATCACCCTTTTTATCACCTGGCTTTTGAAGCTGTTCGATTAATGAATTTCCCTTACTAATGACATCATCTGATGCGGACACGGCAAAATTACCCATAATTATGATCTCCTTTCATCTATCCGGAACTACTCTTCTCTATATGTTTATTATATCATATAATAACGTTAATTACAATTAATTCATTAAAATTAATTAATTAATTGTAATTAATTCGCCATAAATGAAGCTATATTATTAATTATATAAATTCAAGAAAGAGTGCATCTGTATAAACGGATAAAGAAGAACTATGATGTAGATACAAGCGAATTGAAGCCGTGGCACTATACAAAACTATAAAATGCAACGTTTTGTTGCATAGCGAGATGATTAATAAATAATGAGAAATTGTATATACAATTTTAGACAAAATGTGTTATAGGAACTATTTTTGATAAAAATAGGAAAGAAGATCGTTCTGATCGAGAGCGTAATAAAAGAATTGTAGCTGAATTGTTCCTAATATATTGGATAAACCCGAATTTGTTGTATAGATTTGAATTATGGAATAATCTCTTTAATTTTTATGGGAAACAAAGAGATTGCATGGCAATAATTGACATGATATACTTTTAAACAGAGCAACCGTGTTACAGGGTGGATGACCTCTATTCTTATATTACATAGAATGGGGGTGGTGCTGATGAACAATCATTTTGATTTTAAAGACCTTATGGCTTTTGGAATGTTCATACTTGCATTACTGACATTCGTTTTTACGTTTAGCAGTTGATGTTTTAAGGCATAGAAAAACCACCCCGGAACTTTGGCGAGTTAGGGTGGTGATTCTATAATTACTTTTTCTAACGAGGTCAACCCCTTGTGGGCGGTTGCTCTCTTTTGTGTCTTAAATATAGCATATCTTATAGTTGAATGCAAGGTGAGAATTTATTTGCAATCATCAAATCTGGATAAGCATATTGATTAATAAGCTACTTTGAATATATAAGTAATATGCTTGTACGGATTTGATGATTTTACAGAGGTGTGGAGGTGTAGCCTCCACGAGAGGAAGTTTGAATGTTAAATGAAAAGGATTTATGTAAAAAATAAGAAAATCTGTTTGTATAAACGCTTACATTAAATTCTGTTAAACTGTAATCATCATAGGAAAATCGCGTCCCTTTAATTCTATTTTTAACAATTTTATCTGCCAATTTTCTTTCATAGTTTTCTTTATTTAGAATAAATAATTTGTTTGCATTGACATAAAGGTCATGTGTGCATGTTGTTTCTGTTGCACTGATCCGACTGAATAAAACAGTCTCTTGTCGTCCAAACTGCAAGTATGTGCATAATATTAATACTAATACTGAAAATAAGATTTCTTTTTTCATAATGCAAATCCTTAAAAAATAGTGTACTTAAAATAAGTTCGTTTCAAGTATTTTATCATGGTTTGAACGTAAAATAAACTGATGAACTCAAAATGATTAAAAGGGGATTCAGATGGATAAAAACAAGCATTTGGGATTGAGAATAGATGAAGAGACACATGAAAAATTGAAGAGTCTTGCAGAATTTGAGGGACGTTCCATTAATGGGGAGGTACTATTCCTGATCCGGCAGGCAATCATGCAGCATGAGAAAAATTATGGAAAAATGAAATAAATAGAAAAAATCCAACAAGTATAAAATAAGTTGGATTTTTTTATTGAAAAAAATAAATAAAAGAAATATAATCATATAAAAAGTATTACTTTTTATATTTTGAAAGGAGCTATTATTCATGAAAGTTATAGCGATTGCAAATCAGAAAGGTGGAGTAGCAAAGACCACGACTACATATAATCTTGCAGTAGCAAAGGCAATGATCGGAAAAAGAGTTCTTATGATTGATCTTGATCCACAGGCTAGTTTGACTCATTCCTGCGGAATGAACCCGGATGATAAAGAGTTTGAAGATTATAATGTGTGTAAGCTATTCGATGGGAAAACGGTTGCAGCAGAGTGTGCTTTTAACGTTGAAAAAACGGGATTGGAAAATTTATTTATTATTCCATCAAACATCGATTTAGCTGTTACAGAGACAAAATTGGTTGTTGGAAGAAATAGCGATGTCCAATTGCGAAAAGCAGTATTAACTCTAAAACCTTATTTTGACTATATATTTATAGATTGTCCGCCACAGCTAGGTACACTTCTGATTAATGCGCTTGTGGCTGCAGATGAAGTGATTATACCAGTAAAAACGGAATACCTTGCTTATAGAGGATTAAAAGCATTAATGAACACAATTAGAGATGTGCAATGTGGAGATGGAGACAGATCATTAAATCCGGATCTTGTATTAACAGGAATTATTGCTACAATGTACAAAAAAAGAGTGAATGACAATCAAGATATATTAGCTATATTGGAACAAAAAGCCACACTTTTAGGTACTGTCAGAGACTCTGCAGATGTAAACAGAACTATTACGGAGGGCAAACCGGTTGTTTTGTCAAACAAGAAAGCAGCAGCTGCAAAAGAATATATGGAAATTGCATTTAAATTATAGTGTTGGAAAGGATATGGAGTTATGGCGAAGAAAAAGAGGTTATTAGATACACTTCAGGAAGAGGAATTACAAGAAATTAAAGAAGAACAAGAAAAAGAGCATATAGGTGGCGTAAGAAAAGCACCGATAGATCAGATTATTTCAAAGGATGGAGCAAAGGACAAACAAATATCTGCAAAGGTAAATATGAAGATGTACAGTGCATTTACGACGATAAATAAGGCACAGGGGATATCAAATAATTCTGCATTAAACATGTTAATTGCTAAGTATGTCCGCGAAAATAGAGTGATTTTGGAAGAAGATGACATATTTTAAAAAAAACGAAAATATAATAATCATATAAAAAGTAATACTTTTTATATGATTATTTTTTTTAACCTATTGCAATTTTTAAATTTTGCCTGTACAATGAATGGTAAGTATAGAATCATAATTCATCATTTGGCAGGTTGTAACAGCAAAAGCGGTATGCCAGATGAAAGGCATACCGCTTTTATTACACAATCTTTTTCTATACATAATTTAATCAGCTTTACCAGAGCTGATGATCCGATGGTGCATTGGCAGTGCAACCATTGGACATGAACTTCATATTGTTAAAGTCAACTTGATACAGTTTCTTTTATGAATATGAAATTGTAATAGGGAAAGTCACTCTCCCCTATAGGGTATATTTTAAATCATAAGTGCAGTTTTTGTCAATAATAAACGGGCATTTAGGTGTATTAAGGTTACCCTAAAATAGTTGGACAGGGTTTTAAGGTTACTTCTGAATAAAGAAAATCTTGTATCGGCAAGCATAAATAATAAATTGTCGGGGTGGAACGCTATATCTATTAGTTGTTCTTGACCTAAGAGGTTGAAGAGAATGCAAGACCTCATATGCCTAACCTGTTACTTCTATTGGTACGGAGTTATACAGTACATTGGTTAAAAATAGCATACACGGGGGCGAAAGGTGAGCCTAGACGTACATAGGGAAGACCTACCACGGGCACCTATATGAAAGTATAGGGGGCGGAAATGGACAAGTACTGGAAACGGTGCGTATTGAGGGCGTGGAATGACCAATATGAAAGTCCATGCGGGAACGAAGAAGACCGCACTCATAGATTAAACTGCTCTGCAAGGAATACGGATACTTCTGAAAAAGTGGATTATTGCAAAGTAGATAGAGTTTTCTAAAATCATTTCGATAGGGAAACTCTATCCTGATGCAGAAAGCCGTTGCTTTTCCCCTATGGATTATCTGCCTTCGGCGTGGTAAAAGTCAAGTATTTTGATGAATTTATAGATTATAGTATATGATTAGTATATGAAAGGTATTACTTAAAGATTGGAGAAAAGGCATGTAGTTCCGTTATATGGGTACATGCCTTTTGATTGATTAGTTGGTAGATTGTAATATACAGTTCAAGTATTTTGAATCTGCAGAAACGATAGATAGATGTGCACCTGTCATAATATCTACTTCATATAGATGTTGTTCTTGATTGACGTTTCCTAGATAGAGTGCTTTCGTACCTGACGGAACAAATATCCGGAGGTAGATATCTGCAGGTAGTTCGTGACCTTTTACAAGTGATGTCTGTAGAACTCCTTTTTCGATTAAATCAGTAGTTGGTTTGTCGGTTGCATTGTCTAACATCTGATTGAAGATATCATAGCAAATGCCTCTATATACTACGATGTCCTTTTGTGTTGTATTTTTTGATAATGTATCAATGATATCAGTTATAGCAGGGATAATATTGTCTTTTCGGAGATATTCTTGGTTGATGGTTTCGCCGGATGCTGCAAGTCTGTACTCTGGTGAAAAAGGTGGTGTTGTTCCTTGCGGTGGTTCTGGATTGATATAGGTGTGTGCAAATGTAATTGCATCCTTTTCTATTGGAGATAATTTATCCCATGTTTCACTTGTCTTTAATGCCCAATTTTTGATTCTATAATATATTTTTTTCTTCATAGTGTGTCACCCCTTAAAATAATACGTTTTTTCAGCTTTTATGTACTTCCCTTTGTAGTAAATGATAACAGCATCTTCATTTGGTAGATTACCGAAGCTCTCTGGTTCATAAATCTTTTCTCGTGTTTCAGTGATAGAGATTCCGGAAGAACGGTTTTTGGAGTTCTGTTCAGAATTACTTACTTTGAGACACTTCTTTGTTCCGATCAAGCGACTTGCCCAGTCTCTTGTATCAGGATCCATGATGGAAAGAAAGCAGTGCGCTTTTGTGCAATCCATGATTAGCTTACGTCCGGCAGTACCATATTTTTTCTCAATCATAGAGAGTGACTGGCAGGATAAAAGCAGTGAACAATTGTAAGCACGTAGAAGAGCACAGCTTTGTTCTATGACTGGCATTGCAGGTATCTGTCCGAACTCGTCTATTATGTAGGCTATAGGCGGTTGCTGACCGATTTCACGATATAATGCTGCAGACATGAAGTTTTGATAGAGCATACCTATGACAGGCGCATAAAGTGCCATCTCATTAGGGTCAAGCTGAATGTAGATATCAGTACAGTTTTCGAGATCATCTGGGGAGATACAATTGTTATCATTCCGGAGAAGTGTCTGCATAATTTCTGTTCCAAATAATCTTGTACTGGAAACAAGCTTACTGTACGTTCCCGATACATTCTTTTCGTTTTCCCCATAGAAATGATTAGTATAAGCCTGTGCTGACAAATCAGTGGATTTCATAATCTCAAGTACCCATTTGCTATAATTTCCAATGACAATTTGTTGGATGATTTCTGGAAAGCTAATGTTTATATTTTGGTTCATTAGATAAAGGCAAATTCCGGTAAAGAAATCACGTGCTCCATCAGAGAAGTACTTTGAATCAGCCGATCCATCATCAGATATGATCGTAATAGCAAGATTCTCAAGGAAAATAGCACGGTCATTTACACGCATTTTTCGTGCATTTACCAGAGGATCGTAATGTGCGCTTTCTTTCCAATTTATCGTAGAGAAACGCTTTATTTTACGGTAGTTCTTATTTGCAGCATAGATGTCACCCTTTAAATCAGTTACCATAACACTTCCTCTTTGTTCAAGCTTTCCGGATGCATTTTTCTTCATGCCGAACTGTCGGGCGGATGTTATGATATTTGCTGTCGTTTTTCCATCGCCAGGTGCACCCCAGATCATTCCTACGATCCCGTTTTTGTTTGGTTCAAATGAGAGTAATTTATTTCCAATTTTTCCAAAGATAAGACCGCCGGAATCCTGCCATTTCATAGTAGGTAAATCTGCAACATTCATCTGCAATGGATCAGCGTCTTTAAAGTAGGTAACTAATTCTTTATAACTCCGCTTGTAGTGCGAGTTATCATATCCATATTTTCTGCCTGTTTTATAGAGATAGGTTTTATCCCTGATAGTTGTTAGAAGTAATAATATCCATAATCCCAATAATGCAATTGGGATTACGATATTATAAATGGTATGAAACAGGCTTTCTTCCGGTATCTTCTGCAGATAGCATAAAAGGTCTGCAAGTGGTGCACTGATTATATAAAAGCCTATTCCAAGTAACAGATGAAACAGGACATTGTAGTATTTGAAAAAATAACAAAATTTTTTTACCATAAATGTTCATTCTCCTTATCAATAGTCTTGCCCCATTCAGATTGTGTTCCCCAAGAATCATTGCCCCATGTATGTTCCTGATCTGCATGGGACTGTGAATGAAGAGTAGTATTTTCAAGTTCCTTTATTTTCTCATTTGATTGTTGTAGTTCAACATTCAAATTCTGTAATTTTTCTTTTGCAACAGACAACAAAGATTCCTTTTCTTTCAGGCTGTTAAGCAATGCTTCTTTTTCAGCAACATGAAGTTTGTTGTTTTCCTGCAGAGCTTGTATGGTCTGATCACATTCAAGAAGCAGAGATTTTAACTTCATAATCGTGGACTTATCCTGTTGGATTGTCTGCTTTGATCGTGTGTGTGCTTCTTCCAATGTATGTAATTTTTTTAGAAGTTCTGTTCTGTCTTTTTCCAAGTCCTGTATTTGATCGAAAGACAATCCAGTAGTTTTGCTGATTTCTTTCAAGGATTTTACAGAGATTCCTTTGCCGGATGTTTTGCCGGAATATACTGTACCTTTGATTCCGGCATCGTCAAGCCATTTCTGATATTTTGGATGCCATTGTTTCAACACCGATCGGCGTGTAAGAGCATCACTGCAGAGTTTGTATGAGTAGCTGTCATGTTTAGAATCAGCGACTGCAGGAACATACATCACATGAAGATGTTTCTGTCCCTCAACAACAGTTTTTCCGTCTTTGAGAACCTGTCCTTCGTCACAGTGAACCTCAGCCAAAAAGATGCATTTTTCGCCCATTGGAAGTGTGCTTACAAGGTAGTTCAAAGATTCTTCAAAGAAAGGACGTTCCTGTTCCGGTGGCGTATCTTGTGGCAATGTGAAAATTACTTCATTTGCGAACACGATATTTTTCCGTTTATAATGGAAACATTCTGCCGTTATTTTTTTTCTGTATGCTTCAATTTCTTTTGCGGTATTTCCTCTCCGGATCAGACTGTAATTGTACTTCATTTTCTCCGGATTTACTTCTAAATTCGTAGGACATTTTCCGTCTTTAAATTCACGGATATTATGCTGAATCACTTTCTTGATTCCGGTGTGATATTTTTCAATTCGTGCCAATCATAAATCACCTCTTCTGTATGTAGATTTTTAATGTCGGCAGTGTTTGGGTTTGAATCGCATATGATCCTGTTCTGTTCATTTTCAAAAGTCGCTCTACGCTCCTAATGAAAATTTTGAACCGGATCATATGTGTTTCAAACCCTACAAGCTAGGGAAACAAGCAGTTTCCCCGACCTCTGGTCGCCTTACAGGTAGCTTGCTTTCTCGAGACAAACCGTGCCGGTTTTTCTCGTGCAAGACACAGCTCTTTTCGGCTCGGTTCTAAATTGGCTCACCATGGTTCGCTAATTTAGAAACCGATAGGGCACTGCCGTTCCCTACAGTGTTAGAGCAGTTCTTGACAGTCCTGATCTAACACTTACCCTTGCTATCTTCCAACTGGCATTGAGCCACTTGAAAGATAAAAGGAGCTGCGCCCCTTTCGTGGATGCAGAGCATCCACTATCCCGCTGTTCATGCGTTAGTTATCGGACTGCGGATTTTCTATAGAATTGTAATGATTGATAAATTCATTTGTGCAGAATGTATCGAGAAAATCCTGATAATCTTCTTCTGTTTCCAAGCTGTAGAAATCAGCAATTTTTTTGATAAAATCGTCTTTAAAAGAGCTGTGATTTTCCAGAATTTTCCGGATAGTTTTCAAGTCCATTCCGAGTTCGATTTTGACCATTTTATCGAATAATTTTTCTAAATTTTTTAATCGGATATTTTCATTTTGAAGTTCTTCGATTTGTTCAGAAATAGTCTTTGCCATAATGAAGTTTTCCTTTCTTAAAATGTAAAATTAAATAGTTCTAATTAGGATTTTGTTCATGTATGGAAATAATAAGAAATGATTGAGAAACTCAAACTATTATGATATTATAATGAGTGCGAATTCGATAATAATTCATAATAGTTGAGTTGTTATCTCAAAGCTACAAATGCAACTAACATTTGTAGCTTTTTCCTTTATATTTCCTGAAATTCATATCAATTTTTTCTCGTTTATGGCTTCTAATATGAACTGATTTTCCATTAACTGCAACATTCTGATCGCTGTGAATGGGTCAATCTTTCCAATAGGATTCTCGGCATATATAACAGAGATAATAATGTTGTATGCTTCATCAAAATCCCATAACTTGTCCCAATTATCAAGCGCAACGCTGGCAAGTCCACCGAGACTATTATGATAATCTGATGTTTTTAAGCCGATTTCCATGAGCTTATCTTTTATATTTTGTATGTCCATTTTTACAGTATCTGTGACATTATTTAATGTAATGCCACCAGATAGAGAGTCTTGATTATAATATCCAATAACATCTCGTAAAATGTCGCCATTTTTAATGTGATGTCCTTTTTTTAGCCATGTAACACCACGACCTAAAGTTTGACGAATGTAGAACTGCACTTCATCCTCACCAGTAGTAATACGTAACTTATTACCAGTCCACTCTTTTGCTCCATCTGTTATATAGTCAAGAAGATACAACGCTTCTACACGAAGCTGACTATACACAGGAAGAGTTTCATCTACAACAGAATTACTAATATATGCAGATACATTTTCATCCTTTGCACGTAGATAAGCAAGAATAGTTTCAGAGCGCTTGTCGGTTGAAAATAATCGTTTTGCCATCTTTTTTTCTCCTTTCTAAAAAGTAGTATATAATGTTAGTATATACCTTACGTATATACTAACATTATATACTGCGAAAATCAAGAGTATTTTTTAAATTTTATCAAGATAATTTCCTGATTTATAATACCATTCCTTGCGACCGCTGTTCAGCGGTGCGTATCCCATCTCCAAGCGCACTTGCACCTGACAATTATTAAAAATAATTGTCTGAAAGCGGTGCAGAAAAAGGTAAATTAGAAGCCCCCTTTGCCGATCGGTTCCCCAGAGAGTGGAACCCCTTTTTTCTCCGGCATTTTTCCGGTTTTCTCTGTCATGAGTTTTCATCTTCCATCGGATACGCATCATGCAGCATAACAGTTGAAGTACCGTCTGCAAGCATTGCCCTACGGCGTATCAGCCTGTTTCACAGGCTTTGCTACTTGCAGGCGGTACTTCAACTGTTAGAAAGGCTGCAGCGTACCCGAAAGAAGATGAAAACTCAAAAAGCCAGTAGAAAATAAAAAAAATTGCCTACGAAAAAATTAAGCACCCCTCAATCAGAATCAAATCTAAAAAGCCAGTTTTGGCAAGCGGAAAGGATGGTAGAAAATGAACGTATATGAGATGGTTACAGAAAGAATTATTGAACAGTTAGAAAACGGTGTAATTCCGTGGCAGAAGCCGTGGACAGGGTCAAAAAATGGTGCTTACAACCGTGTGAGCATGAAACCTTATTCGATACTGAATCAGATGTTGCTACAACATTCCGGTGAGTATGCCACATTCAAACAGTGGACAGATGTAGGTGGACATATAAGAAAAGCTGCAAGATCAGAGATTGTTACATTTTGGAAAATGCAACTTGTGGAAGAGGAAGAAGAGGACGGAACAAAGGTTAAAAAACAAATTCCATTGTTACGCTATTATAATGTTTTCCATATTTCACAGGTTGATGGAGTAGAGCCAAAAGAGAAAATAGAATTGCAGGAGCAAGAGCCAATTGAAGAAGCGGAAAGAGTTAAGCTAGAATACATGGAGAGAGAGCATCTG
>NZ_CAKRCF010000064.1 GCF_934307085.1 uncultured Anaerobutyricum sp. | reverse complement strand
ACTTTGTGTTTTGTACAACTGAGTCAAAATCAATAACTTTTCATGTCGGCCTTTTCATAGAAGACGATTTATCGTAGCGACTAAAGTCACAAATATAGGATATCTTATCTCTTCCCGGGCGTCTGTCTCTTAATGAATTAAATAGTAATTAGCTTAATGCTGCAGTTACGAGAGCCATCTTGTAAACTTCCTGAGCGTTACATCCACGGCTTAAGTCATTGATTGGTGCATTAAGTCCCTGAAGAACTGGTCCGATTGCTTCATACTCACCAAGACGAGCTGCAATCTTATAGCCGATATTACCAGCACTGATTTCTGGGAAGATGAAAGTATTTGCCTGTCCAGCAACTGTAGAACCTGCGCATTTTACTTTTGCAACTTCTGGTGCTACAGCAGCATCAAACTGAAGTTCTCCATCGATATCTAAATCTGGAGCCATCTCTTTTACTTTCTTTGTAGCGTTAGCCATTAATGTAACCATCTCGCCTTTTCCTGAACCATATGTAGAGTAGGATAACATAGCTACCTTTGGATCGATACCAAAGATTTTAGCTGTCTTAGCAGTCTCAATAGCGATTTCTGCTAATTCGTCTTCGTTTGGAGCAATGTTGATTGCACAGTCACCCATTGCTAACTTTTTATCACCTTTTACCATGATGAAGCAGGAGCTTACAATCTTATTGCCTGGTTTTGTTTTAATTAACTGTAATGCAGGACGTACAGTATCTGCTGTAGAGTATGTTGCTCCACCTAAAAGACAATCTGCTTTGCCCATCTTTACTAACATTGTTCCGAAATAGTTTGATTTGGAAAGAGCTTCACGAACCTGCTCTGGTGTCATCTTACCTTTTCTTAATGTTACCATCTCATCAACCATAGCATCGATTTCTGCATACTGTTCTGGGTCGATAATCTGACATTTTTCAATATTAAAACCAGCTTCTTTTGCTGCACTCTTTACTTCGTCAACCTTTCCAAGAAGGATAACTCCAAGGATGCCTTCTGTTGTCAGCTTATCTGCTGCTTCAAGAATACGGGCATCTGTTCCCTCTGTGAAAACGATAGTACGTGCGTTTGCCTTTAACTGTTCCGCTAATTTTTTAAACATTTTTTATTACCTCCTGTTATTCATCCATTTTATTAAATCCAAATAAACTAAAATAATTTAACTAAGAAAATCCGTTTTAAATTTTGACTTTTTTCTTAGTTCGAATACAAATCACATATCGGATTCGCGTGTACGTCATATTCCCTGTTCTTTCGAACTTCAACACACAGTTTTTATTGTATCGGTTTTGTTTCAGGTTTTCAAGTTATTTCGAAAGAAAATACAAGATTTTGTGCATTTTTCTCTATACATAACTTTATAATTATAGAAAATTCAATTATTTCACAGACTTTTTGTATTCATACCGTAAAATTGTACCTTTAAATCTGCCATCTTTCCAGTTGCCTTCTTCTATAATATTCCAATCAGGATGTGTTTCATCTATATATTTCTTTTGACCGTAACCTTCTATAATTCCGTCCGTGCCAAAAACAGCATCACATAAAAGTTTACCATCTTTTCTATAGACTTTATAACGGTTCTTATCCCACTCAAAAGCACGAACTCCTGTTGTATAGCGGTTGCGGTATCCCGGACGGAACTTTTTACCCGTAAGCTGCTGAAACAGGCGAAGTGTATTAGGTTGAAGTAATGCAGTATGGTGAAGTCCTCCCTCACTTAACTGTTTATAATAATATGGGTAAAACGGCATCATAAACTGCAAAAATGCTTCTTTTAAGTGTTCTTTATCTTTTATATAACCGACGATTTTATCGTTCTCTTCTTTAAAATCAATACAGGAAAAATATTTTTTTACCATTGTCCCTGTAAAAGAAGGCAGTCCTTCAATAATTTCTTCCTTTTCTTTATATAATGATGGTTCAATCTCTCCTAGCTTCTGGATATTATCCCATTCCCCGTTATTATATATATTAAAAAGTGTCTGCAGTTCATGATTGATATAATAATATAACTGCTCTTTTTGTTTATTTTTCTCTCTAAAATCCGACTTTTCTACATTTTTTTCTGTTTGCTTTTCAGATATTATCTTTTTTTCCTTTTCTCCTACTGCCTCTTTCTTATTGCGTTCTACATTAGCTTTCCGTTCTTCAGCTTTTACAGCCTGTGTTTTAACAGACTCTGTTTTCTCCTGCATTACTTTTGTTTCGTTTCTTTTACTTTCCTGTTTTCCCGCTGCTTCGTTTTTTTCGCTACTCTGTGTAGCATTCTTAGTGGATATAAAAAAAGCAGCTCCGGCAATGATGATAACAATTACTACAGCTCCAATCATAAGACTCATTTCTTCTTTCCCTCTTTTCCTTATGTACTAATGGCAAATTATAGAATAAGCCATATTACATCTATATTATACGCTTTTCACAAAAATTTCAATATTAAATGTTATATTAATTCATACACTGCTAAGAGGTTCTATACCTGTGCAGTTTGCAAACAGATTTCTCATTTAATCTGTTGTTCACATAAACCAAATTATTTTATGGAGAGTCTATATGATTACCTTTTTTTTACAACTCAATCTGAAGCTGCTTCTGATTCTTGTTCTTTTGGGATTTATTATGGGGCAAACCCGTCATGCGGCGATTCAGAATTTTTCACGTAAAAACAGTTCTTTTCTCATTTTAGATTTTTTTAATTTGATAGGAACCCCTGTTCATGAACTCGGGCATTTGTTCTTTGGACTTTTATTTGGATACAAGATTGACCAAATTTGTCTTTACCGTACCACAAAAAAGGCACTTCGTTCTGGAGGTACTCTAGGATTTGTGAAGATGCACCATGAGAATCGATCTTTTTTACAAAAACTTCAGGGAGATTTCGGGCAGTTTTTTATTGGTATTGGACCATTGCTATTTGGACCGGCTGTTATTTATATTATCAGCCTTTTTCTCCCAGATGCTATTCGTACATTACCTAATTCTTTTCAGAAGGATTCGACAATTTTCCTGAAAGCCTTGCAACAACTACAACCTTCTGATATAATCTTTCTGTTTGTATTCCTTTATATAATTATGGGAATTTCTTTAAATATGGAGTTAAGCCGGCAGGATTTACAGCTTGCCGGCAAAGGCCTGATCTTTCTTGAAGCATTTTTTCTTATTCTCTCAGGTCTTTCTGTTTTATTTCACTGGAATCTACAGTATAGTATTGATATTCTTTTTCGCTGGAATCTCCTAATTTCTTCCATCGGAATTATATCTGCATTAACTGCAAATCTGATTTCTCTAATTTAAAACAGATATTTTCAATAATACTAAACTATCTATTTAACACAAAGGAGTATTTCACTATGGCAAAAAAATCAGCATTATCCAAAAAACTAAAAAAATACAAGAAAAAATTTATTTCCAAATTAAGACAAATCCGCAAACACTATCGCTACAAAGTATATTTCCCAAAAATATATTCTTCTTATTGTAACGAACCTGTACAGGAGAATAAAGTTCTCTTTTTAGAGATGCGTTTCACAAAACTTTCAAATTCTTTTGAGCTTATTTACAAGGCTCTCGAAGAATCTGGTGAATATGATTTAAACTGTGCATATGTACAGTTTAACTTCATTCGTGGTCGTGAGTATACAAAACGTGTCAATGAAATGTTAAAAGAACTGGCAACAGCAAAATATGTATTTGTTGATGATGCATCTTTAATTCTTTCTTCCATCCCATTAAGAAAGGAAACGGTAGCTATTAATCTCTGGCATGCCTGTGGTGCCTTTAAGAAGTTTGGTCGAAGTACTGCAGAATTAAAATTTGGTTCTTCTGCCGCTACTTTAGATAAATATCCAAACTATGGTAATCTTACTCACGTAACCGTCAGCAGTCCAGAAGTTATCTGGGCATATGAGGAAGCTATGCATCTTCCTAAAGGTATTGTAAAAGCTACTGGTGTTAGCCGTACCGATCAATTCTACGACAAAAAATTTGTAGAAAGCCGTAAACAGAAATTATATGAGATTATGCCAGAAGCGAAAGACAAAAAAGTTATTCTTTATGCTCCTACGTTCCGAGGTCATGTTGCTACTGCTAAATCTCCAAACCGAATTGATTTCGAGCGTTTTTTCCAGGAACTTGGAGATGAGTATGTTCTTGTTTGTAAACACCATCCATTTGTTAAAAAACCACCTGTTATTCCGGAAGAATTACAGCATTTTGCAAGAGATTTAACGAAGGATCTTACTATCGAAGATTTACTTTGCTGTGCGGACATTTGTATTTCAGACTATTCTTCACTTGTATTTGAATATTCACTCTTTGAGAAGCCTATGATTTTCTATGCCTATGATTATGATAACTACTGTGACTGGAGAGGTTTCTACTATGACTACTCTGAATTTACTCCAGGTCCTATCGTTCAGACAGAAGATGAACTTTTAGATAGTATTAAAAATATTGATATACAGTTTGATAAGCAGAAAGTCATTGACTTTAAAGAAAAATTCATGGGAAGCTGTGATGGTCATGCCACAGAACGTATCATTGAATTAATGAAAACTACAAAATAATAATTTGCTCCAAGAAACAAACATAAATAAATAACCGAAAAATATGCCTAGTTTCTGCAAGTAAAATACTTTCTTTAGTATTTTTACTTGCAGAAAGCATTTTTCAGCCACACTCTGAGGTCATATTATACGGTTATTATTTTTTTAATCATGTCTAATTAAATACAAAAAGCCATAAATTATACTATATAAAACTACTTTATATAATACAATTTACGACTTTTCATCATGATCGTCCATATCAAAAATTCATGTCATTTATAAGATGGCAGGCCACCTCATGATCTTCACCGATTGTTTTTAAAGCAGGTTTTTCTTCCTGACATCTCTTCATACAATAGGAACAGCGATTCTGAAATGGACATCCTCTTAAGTCTCCAATTGCTCCCGAAACTTCATCTTCTAATGCCTCTATTGGCTTTTTAAAATCCATATGAAGGTCAAACACAGACTGTAACAAAGCCTTTGTGTATGGATGTTTTGCTTGGGCTACAGCCTCTCCTGGCAAAATCTCTACAATATTTCCCATATACATTACAGCAATCTGATGTGCTATGCTTGAAATCATAGCTAAATCATGACATATGAAACCAATAGCAATTCCTTTTTCTTTTTGAAGCCTTACAAGCAACTGTAATATTGTCTTTTGTACCGAAACATCCAAAGCCGATGTAGATTCATCACAGAAAATAATCTCCGGTTCTAATGTAATCGCTCTGGCAATTCCTACTCTTTGGCGCTGTCCTCCACTCATATTATGTGGATAGCGATCAACAAAATCTCCTGGCAATTCTACCATTTCTAAATACTTTCTGGCAACAGCATTCTTTTCCTTTTTCTTAATAAGACCAAAGTTCATAAGTGGTTCACAGATAATATCTCTGACCTTCATTTTAGGATTAAATGAAGTAGATGGATTCTGAAAAACCATCTGTACATTTCTGCGGTTTTTCCGAAGCTCTTCTCCACTCATCTTCGCAATATTCTTCCCTTTGAAAAGAATCTCTCCTGATGTTGGGTTTTCAAGCTGTACCATCATCCTCATGAATGTGGACTTTCCACATCCGCTCTCTCCTACAATTCCTAATGTTTGTCCCTTATAAAACTTCAGACTGACATCATTATTGGCAATCAGCTCTTTGTCCTTTGTCAGAGGGAACTTTTTTGTCACATGTTTTGCTTCTAAAATAAGACCTTCTTCTTTAGACATATCTCTCCCCCTTTAAAGATGGTACTGCTGCAAGCAGATTTTTTGTATATTCTGACTTTGGATTATATAAGATTTCTTCCCTGGTACCAGAATCTACTACTTTCCCTCGTTTCATAACAAGCATTTTATCTGCCATATACGCAGCCACACCAATATTATGTGTCACTACAATAATTCCTGTACCAAAAGTATCCCGAAGCTCCATCATCTGACGAACAATCTGTGCCTGTGTTGTTACATCCAGTGCACTTGTCGGCTCATCTGCTAAAAGAAGCTTTGGCTGAAATGTCATTGCCATTGCAATTCCTACTCTTTGGCACATACCTCCAGATAACTCAAATGGATAGCTGTTCATAATACGTTTTCCATTTGGAAGCCGCATCTTTTCTAGCATTTCAACTGCCATATCTTCGGCCGCTTTTTTTGAAATATCTTTATGCACACGGATATATTCCACATATTGGCTTCCAATTTTACGGATAGGATTTATCATCGCACCAGAATCCTGGAAAATCATAGAAATCTGTGTCCCTCTTAAATCTCTCCATTGCTTTTTAGAATAATTAAGCAATGACTCGTCTTCAAAAAGAATGTCTCCTTTTGTTACCTTACCGCCTGCTGGCAAAAGTCCCAAGACAGAACGAATCACAGTAGTCTTTCCACTTCCACTTTCTCCAACAATACTACATATTTCTCCAGGTTTCATCATAAGATGAAACCCTTCAACTGTTGGCTCTATATTATTGCTATATGTGACAGTTATATCCTGAACATTAAGCATAGAAACCTCCTATTTTGCTGGAGCAATATCTGTTGTAAGCCAGTAATAATCTGCTGTATGAATATCTGCTCCTGTAACTGTCTTATCACTGATCATTGAACTGTTATAATAACCATGAACAACAACTGCTGCATCATCAATTAAGATCTGCTGTAATCTTTCAATAATTTCTGCTCGTTTTGTCTCATCAAATTCTGTATCTAACTGCTCATATAATTTATCATACTCATCGTTTTTATAATTACAGAAGTTTGCATCGGATTTGCCATACCAGTTTGCCATATATTCTGTAGGATCCCCATTACCTACTGTAATCCAGTTAGAATCACATAAATCATATTCGCCGGCTACCATAAGATTCCACTCTCTATCTGCATCCATAGAATCAATCTTTACATCAATTCCGATATCTTTAAGCTGTGTCTGAATTGCCTGTGCAAAATCAGAAAGTCTTCTGTTTTCATAAGTGATATATCTAAGAGAGATTTTCTTTCCGTTGATTTCACGAATTCCATCTCCATCAGTATCTTTGTAACCAGCATCGTCTAACAGTTTCTTTGCTTTATCCACGTTAAATTCATATGGATTCTTTAAATTGTCATAACCGTATGCGAGGCTTGATGGAAGTACAGACATACCTTCTGTATATAAACCACCAACTGTTACTTCACACATTGTCTTATGATCTAAAGCCATCTGTAATGCCTGTCTTAATGTATCATCTTTTAAAGTACCTTTTTCATTAATATATGCAAATCCCGTACGAACACTCTGTCCGATAGATACATTAAAATTATCATCTTTTTTCAGTGTATCAAGATCAGAAGTAGAAGTGATATTTTCTACCAGATTAATGTCTCCATTCTGAAGAGCCATTGCCTTATTATCTTCACTTAAGAAATCAATTTCTACATTATCGTAAGGAACTTCTCCATTCCAGTAATATTTATTTTTTACGAGAGTTGCTTTTGTTTTAGAATCAAAACTTGTCAATACATAAGGACCTGTACCAATTGGATTCTCATCTAAGTCATAATCTCCACTTACATCAAGAACAACAAATACTGGATATGCAAGATCTTTTCTAAGATCTGCCTTCGCTTTCTTTAATACAATTGTCAGAGTGCGGGCATCGTCATCTGGTGTAATAGATTCATAATCCATAAATTTAGATGGATTAGATGAACCTGTTTTATTAGCATAAAGAACATCCCAGCAAGCTTTTATAGCCGAAGGAGTTACATCATTTCCATTAGAGAACTTGACACCATCACGGATATGGAACACCCATGTTTTATTATCCTCTGTAGAATATTCATCACAGAGAGTATTTTCCACACTTAAATCATCTTTATATTTAAAGAGACATTCTCCAATACCATAACGGCTGTTACACCATGCAGAGTTAATAATGTTCGCAGGATCTAAAGATTCAGAATAAGAAAAACATCCAAATTTCAATGCATTTCCCTTTTCACTATCACTGCTTTCTTTGCTGCTGCCTCCACATCCGGCAAACATTGTGACTGCCATAACCATGGCAACCAAAATTCCTAGAAATTTTTTCATTTTCTTCATAAGCTTATCCTTTCTTTTTATATTGATATTAATTAATGCAATACTTAAACTTGTAAACAAACTTACAAGCGATTGCTTTCGTTTCCTTAATCATATTTTTATTCTTCTCTTACATCAAGGACATCTCTTAAACTGTCACCTAATAAATTGAATACCACTACCACGATAAAGATAGCTAAACCTGGATAAATCATCATCCATGGAGCATTTTGCATATAGGTTCTTCCTTCATTAAGCATTAGTCCCCATTCTGCAGCCGGAGCCTTTGCACCAAATCCCAAAAATGATAATCCTGCCAGCTCTAACATCATTCCCCCAATATCTGTAGCTGCCGTGATAACTAAAGTAGGAATTACATTTGGCAACATATATTTTCTTAAAATATAACTTGTTTTAGATCCTGTTACTATTGCTGCATATACATAATCTTCATGACGTATCTTCATAACAAGACTTCGTGAGAGTCTTGCATATTTTGACCAGCTAACTACCGCAATTGCTATTACTGCATTTTTCACACTGGCGCCCATAATACCGGCTACTGCAATTGCAAGAACCATACCTGGAAATGAAATCATCATATCAGATATTCTCATGATGACTGAATCAATCCATCCGCCAAAATATCCGGCTAAAACTCCTAAGATTATTCCCACTACAAAAATAATTGCAACTAATATTAATGTTGACGGAAGCGAAATTCTTGAAGCATAAATTACTCTTGAAAAAATATCTCTTCCTAATTTATCTGTTCCAAACCAATGCTCACTGCTTGGAGGCTGTAATGCATTCTTTAAGTCAGAAACGTATGGATCCTGTGGTGCGATAACCGGTGCAAAAACTGCAATAAGAATAAGCAAGATAACCAATAATGCAAAAAAGGAAAATTGTTTATTCTTTTTTATAAAATCTGTAACTTTCCGCATTATTATCACCCCTCCTTATTTCTTCGTATTCTTGGATCCACAAAAGTATAAGATATATCTACAAGTAAATTAATAACCATATAAATCAATGCTACCCAAAGAACATATCCCTGAATCAATGAATAGTCATATGCTGTAATCGCCTGTACGGCCAGATTTCCCAGACCTGGATATGTAAAAATCACTTCTACAACTGCCGTACCGCCTAATAAATTACCAAGAGACAGACCTAATAAAGTAATTAATGGTAGAAGTGCATTCGGAAACACCTGTTTCCAAAGAATTTCTCTTTCTGACATTCCTCTGGCCCGCGCTCCTATAACATAATCTTTATTCAATTCCTCTAAAACTGCTGTTCTTACCTGTCTTGTATACTTACCTGCCATTGCAAATGCCAATGTTATTGCTGGTAAAATAATTTTTTCAAAGCCTTCTCCTGTTGAAATAACAGGTAACAGACTAAACTTTAATGCGACTACGTAAAGAAGTACCAGTCCTACCCAAAAATTTGGAATAGATACTCCAAGAAATGTAATCCCTCTTACCAGATAATCAATCCACGTATTCCTGTACACTGCCGATAACATTCCCAACGGTATTGCCACAAGTAACATAAGAATCAACGCTGTAAATGCCAGTTTCAAAGTTGGCATCAATCTTACTGATAAAAGCTCTGCTACTGGCTTGCCATTAGAATAAGATGTTCCAAAATCTCCATGAAGGACATTCCCAAGCCATCTCCCGTATTGCACCAAAATAGGATCATTTAATCCCAGTTTTTCCCTTTCCTCATTCAGTACTTCTTCTGATGGAATGGTACCACTTGCTGCATATCTTGTTCTAACTGGATCTCCAGGAGCAAGATATGTGAGAATAAAGGTAAAAAAACTAATTCCAATCAGTACAATAACAATCTGTAGCAATCGTTTGCCCAATTGTTTTGCGTTCAAACTTTTTCCTCCTTTGATTTCGTATGAAATTGATATTAAAAAGTATGGATTTTAGGATAGAAAATTAATTACTAAAGACCCTGCTGCATAGCAAAATAATGGAGGCAGCAGGCTGTTAAGATGCCACAGTCTTGGAATTTCCCATAGACTAGGTAATAAAATCCCAGACAGATAAAATAATCTGATTTTTTAAAATACTTTGCGTAGACTGCGCAATTTTCTACATATACTTATAACACTTTTTTAATGATAACATGACATTTTTTCTATGTCAAAGTGTAATTTTACCTTTTTTAATGCTTATTTTGACAATTTAATGTCTTTTTCTATGTCTTTTTTTGTTTTAACTACTGCTTTATATTACCTGTTCTATCCCAACTGATTATATATTATACACTTGTTTATAGTTAAAAAACAATATTCCTATTATCATATCCTATATATCATTTTGTAATGTAAGATGACTTTCTTTTCTATATTAAAATTCTAATTTTTTGCTATTCAATTTAATATTCTTGATTCAATATTGCTATATTTTCTTTTCTATTCTATAATAATATAGATTATTTATATGGTACAGGAGGCATTGGGAGTTATGCAAAACAGTAAAGAAAAAAATTTAAATTTTATGGAGATTTTATCTAAAGAACCAGATAACATCCTTACATTAGATGTTTCTTCCGTAAAAACGCTACAAATCGGTTATCAAGCAGAAACTCTTTTCTTACACAAAGCAAATGATGATAAACTTACAATTAAAGAATACATTAATGGACTTTCCGGCACAGAATATTACGCAAAAGTAACTGCAAATCGTTTTAAGACAACGATACGTTATGGGCGAAGAGAAGCTGTAAATCCTGCCACCTGTATAGAAATTTTCCTTCCAGATTCCTATAAGGGAGAATTACTTTTATCCTCTCAGTATGGTAACATTATGACCGATGCAGACTGGAGCGTAGGGCGATTCGTAGCTGAAACAACAGAAGGTTCTATTTCTTTAAATACAATTATTGCTCCTAGAATCCGTCTTGTTTCTTCTATCAGTCTGATTCATATTACAAAAGCAGTAGGATTTACAGATATTCATTCCGTTTCTGGTACAATTATTGCTGACAATATTGAAGGCGGTGCTAAACTGGAAACTTCATCCAGTCTGATTCAAGCAACTTTTACTTCTCTAAATAACATTGTAGAATGTGAAACATTAAATGGAAATATCCAGCTTATTCTTCCCGAAAATAGTGGTATGAAAATTGATGGTATTAGTAAACGTGGTAAAATTTTTTCTAATATTGAAGGACTTTCTATCAAAGAAAAACCAGGCAATGTACAAAATATTACTGGAATATTAGGTGAAAAACCGTTTCAGAATGTCCGAATATCAACAATTAATGGAGATATTACTTTGAATTGACATTCTCTCCTATCTCTATGGGTGGGACTTCACAACTCGGGCAAGTTTAGTTCTCGTTCGATAGCACCACTGTGCTAATTCAAGAATGCCCCGGCATTCTTGCAGAGGTGGGAGTCATCTCACATCTGATATAAATAAAAAGAGCCAGCAAAGCATTTCACTTTGCTGGCTTCTTTTTTATATCAGATACCTTCAAAACTACACACAAACTATCATCTTCTATTCCAATAACTCTCTAAGGTCAAGCTATCGACCGATTAGTAACAGTCAACTCCAC
>NZ_CAKRCF010000063.1 GCF_934307085.1 uncultured Anaerobutyricum sp. | reverse complement strand
ATGTTCTGTATAATACGCCGCAAGAGAATTTGTCGTTCCTAAATCAATTCCAATAATCACCGTGTTTCCTCCTGTAACTTTGTTAAAATCTGCGCTTTCCGATAAACAATCTCTGCCCATTCTTCTTCATCCATCTCTGATTGTAAAGACCATCCTTTCTTTTCTAATGTTTCAAGAATGGAAAGTGCCTTTTCTAAATCTTTTCGACTCTTTGCCCTTATTGCAATATATCTTGCCCGAAGAAGTTCGAGTTCATCACTGTTTGCTCCATTTTCCCTTGCCAGTTCAAGGATATCTTTCACCTTATCCGGCTCGCCAAACAGCAGATACATACGAATCAACGTACAATACGGTCTGGCATGGTACGGATACAATGCTGTTGCTCTCTGATAATCATTAATAACTTCCTGATATCTTCCCAGATACAAGCAAGCTTCCTGTCTTAAAAGATATGCTGGATAATACTGTGGGTCAAGTGCAATGATTTTATCGCAGATATCAAACATTTTTGCATAATCTTTTTTTCTGCGCCAGATATCTGCTGCTGTATGATAGTAACTTACCTTTTGTGAAAAATCATTTTCTGCTTCCACCGCTTTTTCTATGTAATCCATTACTTCTGAAAGGCTGCCTTCCTTTCCATCAAGAATCAAATCTGCCTTTGCGGAAGCAATTGTATAATAAGCATAACCAAGTCGTGCCATCTGTCTTGTTGTTTTTTTTGTGCCATCTGGACGAAGCTTCTGTATCGCATGAAGCCATGGAATAAGATGTTCTATTGCCTCAGCATCCTTATTTATCGTCAAATAAATTCTACCCTTTAAGTTATGATAATCAAGATAATGCTCCTCGTCTGGAATAAATCCATCCATCAACGCAATACCATCTTTAAATCTGGAATTCTGATAATAACACCAGGCAAGTTCCATAAGACTATCCTGATCTAAAAGATTGTCTTTATATTTTGGCTCTAATTCCGCTATCACATACACATTTGCCTTGTTAAGATCTTCCACAAGCCTTTCATCCACTGGACTTTCTTCTAACAAATCAAGAATTGCCTCTCTTGCCTCACGATAACGTCCTTCATGAAGTACCGATTCCATCTTGCCGGTTCTTGCAAGAAAGGATTCCGGATGTGCTTCTAATACCGCATCATACAGTGTAATTGTTTCATCCCATATATCCTTTTCCTGACAATACCTTCCGTAACAACATACGATTCGTTCTTCCTGTGGATATTTCTTTGCAAGGGAGTGGAAAATTTCGCCACCTTCTTTTTGCTTTTTTTCCTCTTCTTCACTATAAAGAAGTCTCGCCTTTTCTAATAAAATATATGGATGGTAAATATCATAATGCTCCTCTATGAAATGATATTCTTCCCACGCTTCTTTCCGCATACCAAGGTCTGCATATTGTCGAAGTTTATGATAATGCTCAATATAGTCATCAACATCCTCGCTAACCTCACCTTCAAATAATTCATAATTTAACGCACCGTTATAGCGGACAACCTGCTGTAAAAAGTCAACGTAAGGCTCTGGGAATAGTTCAAGAAGTTCCTTTCGATTCCCTGTGATAGAAAAAGTCTGATCAATCTTTTTCCATACAGAAGATGGCAGACGAAAATGCTCCATCAAAAATACAAGAAATCTCTGTCGCACTTCTTCGCCGCTTTCTAAGCTGATACAGATATCTTCTGAAAAAAGCTTCTCCCACTCCTGCTCATCAATTCTCCGGTAAAAATCTTTGTAAAGTTGCTCGCACCGGGAAATAAATTCCTCTGCCGGAGACAGATTCTCTGGCTTTTCTTCCTTTTGTCTTGCGTATTTTAATGCTTCCTCGTAAGCCTCCCTCAAACGCTTAAATCCATCTGGATCATCTTCTGGGTTTACCGTATGAAGTTTTGCCCGATATGCTTTCTTAATTTCCTTTTCTTCTTTTGTCGCTTCTATTCCTAATGTGTTAAAAAAATCGTTCATCTTTACAATTGTCCAAATACTTCCCCTATTTTATCGTTAATCACTAAATCTGCCTGTGAATCTCTCTGTGTCTCTGACTTATTAATTAAAATGAGATGGCTTCCCTTAAAATAATCAATAAGGCCTGCTGCCGGATAAACAACTAAAGAAGTTCCACCGATAATCAAAACATCTGCCTGACTGATATAATGAATTGTTTTAGAAATGATATTCTCATCCAGCCCTTCTTCATATAAAACAACATCTGGTTTAATAAGTCCACCACACGCATCACATTTTGGTGCACCCTCACTGTTCTTTACATAAGCAGCATCAAAAAACTTACCACATTTCATACAATAATTTCTGTGGATACTCCCATGAAGTTCTAATACATTCTTACTTCCTGCCATCTGGTGAAGTCCATCAATATTCTGGGTAACAACTGCACGGCATTTACCCTGTGCCTCCCATTCAGCAAGCTTATAATGTGCCGCATTCGGCTTTGCATCAAGTGCCATCATCTTATCTTTATAAAAATCATAAAATTCCTTATTACGTCTCATGAAAAAGGTATGACTGACAATCGTCTCCGGTGGATAATCATATTTTAAGCTATAAAGCCCATCTGTACTTCTAAAATCTGGAATACCACTTTCTGTAGAAACACCGGCACCTCCAAAAAATACCAGGTTATCTGTTCCGTCAATAATTTCTTTTAATTTCTTGATTTTTTCGTTCATAACATGTACCTCCTTACATTATTGTAGCTCTATATACCTGTTAAAAATATTTCTGCCCAAAAATTACTTTTCAAACATGCTCTAGAGTGTACTTGAAAAATGCTTTCTGCAAATTGGGGCGTACAGATTATAGGAATGATTTTTCAAACATGCTCTAAGATAATAAAATACTTTTTGAATATCAAATCATAAAAATAAGCACATTCACAAGCCCTAATATAAGGCCGATCACCGCTCCAAGATTTACAATCGCACCAAGTTCCTTACTCATAATAGAAAGTACCAGTTCCTCGACTTCTTCTACCTTCATCGCATTGATCCGCTCCTCAACTACAACGGAAAGCTTTAAAGAGGAAAGTAATGCCGGCAGTTTTTCTTCTATAATTCTCTTATAAAGCCCCCAGAGAAATTCTGGGTCGTAAATTCCCTTTTCTTCAAAAAATCCCGTTACTTCCGGTATCGGCTTCGCCTGCAATTCTTCGGATGCTGCCACTACCTCTTTTTCAATATAGCCTCTGGCATTCTCTGCGATGTAGGCATCAATTCCTTCTTGAATCTGTCCGGCGATTTTCTCAATAAAAGAACCGCCAAGCATCATCCCAAACATGGAATCTGCAAGCTTGCTCTGTGCCTCCTGCACTATCTTATCTATGATCAGCTTACCCGGCTCCATCGCAATAACTTTTTCTGAAAGGAAGTCTGTTAAATCCTCTTCAACCGATGCAGCAAAATCATCCACTTTCTCTTCTTCCACAATCTTTACTGCCGCAGAACGAAGCGTATCTTCAGATTCTTTTTGTATATCTATCCATGTCTGTACATGGCTTTTAAACTCTTTTTCTGACTCTTCAGAAAGAAGCTTCTCTCCCATATACTCTGGTGTTAAAAGCTGTGTTTCCACAACATTACCAACAGCTCTTGCCAGTCTTCCCTGGCCTCTTGGGATTACGCCTGGTGTAAAGGGAAGTCGCTTTCCAAATACCCTGACTTCTTTTCTGGGGCGAAATAACATCTTTACCGCAATCCAGTTTGTCACATAACCAATAATTGCCCCGATAATCGGTGTTGCAATATATTTCCACATAGTTCCCTGCTCCTTTTTCTTATTTCAAATTTTCCAATTATTCATAAAACATCTGCAAAATTGTGTTCTAGAGCGTGTTTCTTTAAAACAGTATACGTCTATGTATATAATAAAGGCTCATTTAATCATTATCTCACAATCTGTACTATATATCTACGAATAATTACATATTATCATATCCTGTTACAAATGCAAGATTCAAGTCAGGATTGCATTTCTGTTACTTTGCGATTTTCTAAATAGATGCTCCATAAATATAAAATCTAAGCCAGAATCGACCTTTTTCACTTTGTCGCTATCTAATATAGAGGGAACGCAATCGCAAAAATTGAGCTATAAATCTGCTTTATTTAAATGATTCCAGAAATTCTCCAAAACCTGTCCACAGTTATTCCTGTTTACCACATAATAACTCTCCCATTCTTCCGGGAGCAGGCTTTGATTGTCCCTTTCTAAAAATCGTTCATCCATCAGGAGAATCGTTCCCACATCTTCTGCTGTTCGGATTACTCTTCCGGCCGCCTGCAATACCTTATTCATTCCCGGATACCGATACGCATAATCATATCCTTTTTTTTGCTGTCTGTCAAAGTATGCTCGTATGACTTCTCTCTCATTGCAAACCTGCGGCAGCCCGGTTCCTACAATTAATACACCGATAAGACTGTCTCCCGTGAGGTCAATTCCTTCTGAAAAAATACTTCCAAGAACGCAAAAACCAATAAGCGGCTTACCTGACTGCTCCCGAAACTTTTCAAGAAATGCCTCTCTGCTTCTTTCTTCCATGGATGGCTCCTGCACAATAAGTTCGGAAACCAATGCAAGATTACTTTGTTCTGCCAGTCTATATACACTCATAAGCATTTCATAGGAAGGGAAAAATATCATATAATTTCCTGCCTTTTTTTCCAGACAGAGTTCCAGATAACGAATCATTTTCCCGTATTCCCATTCTCCTCTTCTTGTATAACGGCTCGTCACATCTTCTGTAATAGCAAGAAGCCGATTTTCTTTTGCAAATGGGGAAGCTATCTGGTATGCCTCAAAACGATTTCTTCCAAGAAGCTGTCTATAATACTGCACTGGTAAAAGTGTTGCTGAGAAAAAAATGCTAGAACGGCTGTTTTCAATATATTCCTCTAACTTATCGGACGGATTCACGCAAAAAATCCGCAGATAAAAGTCCCGTCCTTTTTTTTCACTGTAAATCTCATAACCGCTGTCCATTCCATCTAACATCATATAAAAATGGCTGAGTTTAAAATAAAATTCAACAAGTTCTTCTCTCTCTGCAAAATTATCGTGGTCTGCAAGATATTCTTCTAATGGTCCAATTAAATGGAAAATAGGAAAATACATAGCATCCGCATTCTCATGCAGGCTAAAACGTGCTCCCTCTTCTGCCTGTTTTTCCAACTTTCTAAGTGCCAGAACACAGTTATTCAACTTTTTAAATAAAAAACGATTTCGTTCTCTAAAATACTTTTTGGCTACTTTAAAATCGCTTTTTGCAATATCCGCACTGTACATTTCCCTTGCCCGATCAAGTAAGTTATGTGCCTCATCAATGAGATAAATATTCTGTCGCAGGCTTCCTTCTATCAGACTCTTTCTATTTACATGTGGATCAAATACATAATTATAATCACAAATAATACAATCCGCCCACGCTGCCACCTCAAAAGACAGCTCATATGGACAAACTTTATATTTTTCTGCGTACAAAAGAAGATTCTCCCGGTTAATCTCACACTCCGCACAAAGAAGTGCATAAAGAGCTTCATTAATCCGGTCAAAATGTCCCTTGGCTCTCTCACAATTTTCTGGATTACACTGCATTTCTTCCTGAATACAGATTTTTTCTTTTGCAGTAATTGTTACCGCTGCTAGAAATAACCCCTGTTTTTTTAAAAGCTTTATCGTATCTTCCGCTACCGTTCTTGTAATTGTCTTAGCCGTAAGATAAAAAATATTTTCTGCTTTCTCTGCCCCAAGTTCTTTTAACGCAGGATAAAGCGTAGAAATCGTCTTTCCAATTCCTGTCGGTGCCTGTAGAAATATGTGCTTTTTATTCTCCATCGCCTGATAGGCAATCGCCGTCATCTTCTTTTGTCCCGGCCGAAATGAAAAAGGAAACTGCAATGCCTGAATACTTTCATTTCTCTTTTTTCTTGCTTCAACATAATATGTTGCCCACATCCGGTAAGCATTTAATACTTCCACAAACCACAAGGATAATTCTTCCATACTATAGCAATAAAAAATCTTCTTTATCTGCTCGGTTTCTATATGACAGTAAGTAATCTGTACCCCTATCTTCTCTAAGTCCTGTTTTATACCATACATATACGCATAGCACTTTGCCTGCGCCAAATGTAAGATGTCTGCTTTCTCTATCTCTTCCACATCACGGTATACGCATTTAATTTCATCAACATAGACAATCTTTTTCCTATCAACCTCTGTTTTGTCAATACCGTCCGCACGTCCTTCTAAAACTAAGTTATACTCTTCTTCCTTCCACTCCATTTTCAGGGGAACCTCGCTCTGATAGGTTGCTTTCTGCCCTCTTTGTATTTTTCGGTGCAGTCTGCCACCCTCAAGCATCGCCTCCGGACTAGCACTTACCGATGAACCCGTTGTAATATCCCCACTTCGAAATAAAAATTCTACCAGATGCCGTACCGAAGTCTTTACGACACCTTTCTGATAGGACAACATAATACAGTCCTCCTTCTTTTTGGATGATCTCTAATACTTTCTTGTCATCCTTTCTTATTCCACAAAAATTCTTTTATTATTTACCCTGTTACAAATTACGTTTTTTATCTATATTTCTTTCAAATGAAACATTATTGTAATTTTCCCATTTATCTTTTCTTTCATGTTCATTGTCTTCTGTCTATATATACAGTCCACTGCGATTTTTTATCTTTTCCTAATGCCTCATAGAAAATCTCTTACATAAAAGAAAATGCCCACAATGAGGGGCAAAACTCATTGTGGACATTCTCTGTATAATACTAACCTTTAACTTAGGGGATTACTTTAATTATAATACAATACTTCTCTAAAAATTTCATGCCTTTGTAGAGGAATTTTTTGTTCAATTTCCGAGAAATTATTGATATTCGTATTAAGATAACAACATTCTTTCATTTGAAATAAAAAATCTCCTTCTTCTCAGCTATGAATTCCCGAAATCTTCTCACAATAGCAACTGCAGGAAAATTCTCAAAACGTACACTTCATTATTTTCAAATTTTTACAATCCCCTCTGAAGTATGTTTGAAAAATATTTTCTGCAAATATATAATGTACAGACTACTTTTTCAAACACACTCTGGCAAAAGGCATCTTTCACTTATGATAACTGTCCAAGAATTGCAGGAATTAACTGTTTCTTTCTAGATACTACACCTGGAAGTTCTGCAGAACTGTCTTCTACTGTTGTTTCAAATGCATTCTCAATAACTTCCTTGCACATCTCGCCTACCATCAATAATTCTGTAGACTCATTAATAATATCTGTCATCATAAAGAATACCATATCAAGACCATAGGAAGTTCTTACCTCTTCCATGTAAGGGAGAAGCTTTTCTTTACATGCAGAAAGTTCTTCTTTGTTCATGGAACTAATCTGACCAACACCAAAGTTGATATTAGAATCATTGAACTTTTTGAAATCCTGATAGAAAATTTCTTTTGCAGACTTCTCTCTTAAATTACTTCCTGCATCAAACATATCTCTTGCATACTGTTCAATATTAATATGTGCGATAGATGCAAGTTTTTCTGCAACAAGATGATCAAAAGCTGTACATGTTGGAGATCTGAACATTAATGTATCAGACAAAATAGCAGAACATAAGAGACCAGCAATCTTTTCTGGAATTGTGATATCATTCTCCATATACATCTGTGTGATAATTGTTGCAGTACATCCTACTGGCTGGTTTCTGAAATATACTGGAGAGTTTGTTTCAATATTTCCAAGACGATGATGGTCGATGATTTCTAAGATTTCTGCTTCTTCGAATCCATCTACGGCCTGTGCCTTTTCGTTGTGGTCAACAAGAATGAGTTTCTTTCTCTCTAAATCTAATAAATTACGTCTAGAAATCATTCCCACATAATTACCCTGGTTATCTGTAATAGGGAAATCACGAAATCTTCTCTTTGCCATAATCTCCTGAATATCATCCACGTAATCTGTTGTGTGGAATGTAATCAGGTTATCTGTTGTCATAAAATAACGAACTGGCATACTGTGGTTAATCAATCTTGCTACTGTGTAAGTATCATATGGACTTACGATGATACGGCATCCATGTTCCTTTGCCATCTTGCGAATAGTTTTAGAAACAGTAGCACCCATACATACAACGATACACTGTGCATCCATCTCAATTGCACAAAGCTGAGACTCATAACGGTTACCAAGAATAACCATATCCTGTGGCTCGATGTAGCCTTCCATCATGTCTGGGTTTGCTGCAGCAATTAAAACGTGTCCTTCTTCAAACTCACCATCTAAATCACCAACAATCATCTCACCATCAATTGTCTCCACAATATTACTATAGCTTGTACCAGCTTTTGATAAAATCATGTTATCATATACGTCCATGTCAGAATATGCGATATCACTGACTGTAATAATTCCGGCAAGCTTTTCATCTTCAAGAATAGGAAGAGATACAATACGGGCACCTCTCATAATATCCCATGCTTTTTTAAGGGATAAACCAGCATCAATACCCGCTGTTTTACGAATTTCGATATCGGTAACCTGTGGACGGATATCGTTCACATATAATGGAGATTCCTGCTCGAAGTACTTTAATACATACTGTGTCTCTTCATTAATGTGACCTGCTCTTGTTGGGATATACTTCACTCCCTCTTCCTGTTTCTGACTTAATTCGTTCTTAAGATATGCATAAGAAATTGCAGAACAGATACTATCTGTATCTGGATTCTTATGACCAATTACATAAACATTATTCTTTTTACTCAAATCCCCTATGTCCTTTCTTTTTTATAGTTATCATTTATACTTGGTAAAATATTCCCGGTTTATAGAAACCGAAACTTTCTGCTTTTATCATACCGGTTATTATCACACTCTTTCAGCAGTTTTCCCAGTATGTTCACTGTTCACAAGCATTGCTGTTATACTGTCTCATTGGCAGTAAAGATTCTAAACCATAATACAAATTCTTCTATTCTTTCCCACCATCTATAATTGTAAACAAATTTCGCTTTTTTTTCAATTGTTTCTGGTAAGATAAACGCTTATATTCTGCTCTGGAATATCCCTTATATTCAAATACCGGAACGTTCTCAAAAAGCTGTCTTACTGCCTGCTGCACTTCTTCTTTGATCTGCGCATTTTCAAAAGATAAAACATCTACCTTTTCCTGTAGTTTCTCATAAGGACTTCCATTTTTTATCATAATAAGCAATGTTCTTACTAAAACCGTTGCCCGATAATAATTAAGTCCCATCTTATCAATTAAAAGGTTACCAAGCTGACTGACCCCCTGCCAACGATTATCAATTCCTGCCGCATCGCTGACATAAATTAAATCGTCAAACTTTACTGACTTATATGGAAGTTCTCCATGCTGTTTAACATATTCTAACAACATATCTGGATTCTCTACATTTAAATATTGAAAATATTCATTCTTTCCGGAAATATCTTTTAAAATTGCTCCAAATGGCCACAGTGAAGTACGACATTTGATAAAGAGAAGAAAATCCTCATAAGAAATGACCTTTTTAGATGCTTTTAAAAATAAGGAATATAACATTCTTGTCTCTATAAAGCCATAATAGTACATGAAACCGGTAATTACCTTTTCCCATTCTTCATATAACGAAAGAATCTTCTGACTCTTCCTGCTTTTTAACAGGAAATAAAAATTATCCTTCATCTCTTCTACAACAATAAGACGATTCGGTTCATCTGTCACTGGATTACCCATCTGGTAAGCTAAAAATCCAAAAATCTTTAAATACTCAATATAATTCCAGCGTTCCTCTGTCATCGCAATGACAGGATTCTCCCAGACTTCTGTTAAAAAATCTAACATTACTTTTGGCAGCATAAGGAGAACCCATTTGGGTTCAGAACAAAACTCCTCCTTAAAAGCAGAAATATATGCTTCCTTTGGCAGTCCTTCTGCATATTCAATTCCAATCCGGCCAAGAATTGACTTCACTGTTTGTACAGGCGTACTTTTCATAATAGTTTCTGCTTCTAAACTGCTGATGCTCACTCTCGCCTCGTCTGCTACATATCTGTCTTGCATATTCTCTCCAATCTTCTTTGCCGCCCTCTTAATCTACTTTAAATTACAAAGAGACTCCCTCTCTATTGTATAAGGAAAACTCCCTGCTCGTTTGTTATAGAAGAATACTCCCTTCCTGTTGTTTAAGAATCTTTTATCCCTCTACTAAATGAAAAGCACCCTGCAAATACAGGATGCCATTCACAAGGCATTCCATGCCTCATATTCATTCGTGATTATTAATTTCTTCCACAACACTTTTTGTACTTCTTACCACTTCCGCATGGGCATGGGTCATTACGTCCAATCTTAGGTGGTTTAACTACTGTTGTAGAACTTCTCTGCTCCTTATATAACTCCTTACGTCTCTCTGGAGTTAAAAGAGCATCCCACTGCTCTAAGCCATATAACCAGTCTGCTTTAGCAGCTACCATGTTATAGTAAAGCTTCTCTTTATCATAATCTAAAGATACTACTGTGCTCTCTTCCATCTCCTCGATAGGATTTGGATTCTTAAGACTGTCATTGATTCCATCTAAGAAACCTACAAAGTAAGTAAGTTCCATGTTATATTTCTGTGCCAGTTCTGCAACTGTTCCGCTTACTGGCTCTTCTGGTGTAGTAAGAATCTGTTCGTATACTGCCTTCTCCTGATTAAAATATCCAATCCAGAACTCCTGTCCTTCTCTGGTTCTATCATCATGGCTATACGCAAATTCTCTCCATTCTGTTAATAAAGACATATCCCTTTTCCTTTCTTTCCAAACGATTTCCATAAATTCGTGGAAAATAATCCACTTTCGAAATTATGGCATCATATATTACAACAGTATACCAAAATCTATCTAGAAATTCAACATATATTTTCTAATTTCGTTTAATGGCAGAACAAAAAGAAAAGACGCTCTATATCTGCGTCTTTATCACTTGAGGATTGAATTTCGCTTAAATGCGTACATTCCATCTTCATTCTAGAGCGTGTTTTTTCAAATGCTCTCTTACTCTCTAGAATAACAAATATAGGGTATCTTTTCTTTTGGGGATGTCTCCTTTGCCTGCGGCAAATTATTATTTTAGAATAAGAACACCTTGCCAGAGTTATTATCGTTAATTACATAGTATGCGGAAGCATCTTCTGGTTTGAGATAGATTTTTAAAGACTTAATATCGCTTTCTTTATGTCCCTCTTCTACATACTGTTTTTTAATTCTCTCTGTGATTACTGCTAAGTTAGACTCATTGCCCTGATACTGTACATATACTTCTGGGTCTGCTGTTGCAGCTTTTACTTCTGCTACTTTTTCTTTTACAGTCTTTTCAACTTTTTTAGTAACTTCTTTTGCTTTATCTACTACTTTAGCTCCAGTATCTTTTACTGTTTCTTTTGCTGCTGCAGCTACTTCTTTGATATCAGCATCTGTTACTTTCTCTGCCTTTGGCTCTACTTCTTTTACTACAGCGTCCTTTACTTCTTCTACAACTGCTTCTGCTGCCTTTGCAGTAGTTTTAGCTGCTGTGGATGCCTTTGTAGCTGCTTTCTTTTTTGCTGTTCTTGCTGTTGTTCTTGCCATAGTTAGCTCCTCCTAAATCATAAGATATACTCTCGAAGTTTTAAAAATTCCGGGAGTACATTAGGGTTTGTTTCGTACATACTTTGCTATTATACATCGGAAATATTATTTTGAAAAGTAGTTTTATGTCAAAAATATTAGTATAAATCAAAATAAAGCCAATGTTTATTTTTATGTAGTAGAAAGCACAGAAAGTAAATTATAATACTTTCTATTGTTTCTATTGCATAAAAAAAACAGCGCTACCAGGATTCGAACCTGGAAATGCTGGAATCAGAATCCAGTGCCTTACCATTTGGCGATAGCGCTATATACTATAAAAAATATTCAATTATAAAAAGCACGAGACGGGATTCGAACCCGCGACCCTCGCCTTGGCAAGGCGATACTCCACCACTGAGCCACTCGTGCATAAGGTATGTACCTTCAAAACCACACACAAACTATCATCTTCTATTCCAATAACTCTCTAAGGTCAAGCTATCGACCGATTAGTAACAGTCAACTCCAC
>NZ_CAKRCF010000062.1 GCF_934307085.1 uncultured Anaerobutyricum sp. | reverse complement strand
ATTTAGGTTTTGAACTTTCGTTCCGTTCCATGGACTTTCCTGCAGACATCACTCTCAGAAAAACCCGAATGAAATTTGAATTAACGTTCAAGGTTGTTTTGTTATTCAGTTATCAAGGTTTTAAGCTTTCTTTTGCGAAAGCTTTTATATTTTATCACATCACTTTGTTCTTGTCAAGAACTTTTTTAAAAAACTTTTTTCATCTTCTTTCGAAGATTTTTGTTTTTTCGTGATGCGAACTTTTATATGTTATCACATGATTTTCAATCCGTCAAGAAGTTTTTTCGTTTTCTTTTAAGATTTTTATCATTTTTCTCTCAAAACTGCGTTTCTCATGTGCAACGCATATTATATTATCACAAGCAAGCCATTACGTCAAGCATTTTTTAATAATAATTTTCGCAGACAAAGGGGACGTTCCCAAAGTGGGCAAATACCTTATATTTGTGACTGGTGTGCTACCTATCAATAGGACAATAAAAAATATTTTTATAGTAATCAATTTCATCTTCAGCAAAAAATAGCCCTTAGAAAGATAAAGAAGCCCTATTTGTGGCCTCGGAGCAAAGGTTGGATGCGAGCGCTTTAAGCGAACATTCTACCTGCAGCAACTAAAGTCACAAATAGGGCTTCTTTATCTTTCTGAGGGCGGCTGTCTTGCCTGCAGCAAATTACTATTCTTTCTCCGGAATCTCGATTTCCAAACAGAGTTCTTCTAACTGTTTATCATCTACCGTATTTGGAGCATCTGTAAGCAGACAGGAAGCATCTTTTACTTTAGGGAACGCAATAACGTCTCTAATAGTATCTTCCTTAGTCATAAGCATTACAAGGCGGTCAAGACCATAAGCAAGTCCTGCGTGTGGTGGTACACCGTATTTGAACGCTTCTAAGAGGAAGCCAAACTTCTCCTGTGCCTGTTCTTTGGAAATGCCAAGGCACTCGAACATTTTCTCCTGAATGTCGTTCTGGTGGATTCTGACACTACCTCCACCGATTTCTGTACCATTTAAAACGATGTCATAAGCTTTTGCACGCACTTTGCCCGGTTCAGTGTCAATCATATCTAAATCTTCTTCCATAGGCATAGTGAATGGATGGTGCATTGCTGTGTAACGGTTCTCTTCCTCGGACCACTCAAGTAATGGGAATTCTGTGATCCATACAAAGCGGTATTCGGATTTATCAAGAAGGTTCAGTTCTTCCGCAAACTTAAGACGGAGTGCACCAAGTACATCACAGACAACTTTAAATTTATCTGCTGCAAATACTAATAAATCTCCTTTTTCTCCACCCATAGCCTGGATGAGAGCCTGAAGTTCTTCCTCGGACATAAATTTAGAGAATGGACATTTTACAGTTCCATCGGATTTAAGCTGAATATAAGCTAATCCTTTTGCACCGTAATCTTTTGCTGTTTTTTCGATATGTTTCATCTTCTTGCTGGAAACATCGCCAAGTCCTTTTGCACAAAGTCCACGAACCATGCCACCATTTTCGATTGCTCCTGTAAACACACCAAATCCACAGTCTTTTACAAGTTCAGATACGTCCTGAATCTTCATATCAAAACGAAGATCTGGTTTGTCAGAACCATAGTAATCCATAGCATCCTGCCATGTCATACGCTGAATTGGTAAAGATACTTCTTCATTCAGGCATAACTTAAATAAATAAGCAAGTAGTCTTTCATTTACATCAATAACATCATCTACATCTACGAAAGATAACTCCATATCAATCTGTGTAAATTCCGGCTGACGGTCTGCTCGTAAATCCTCATCACGGAAACATCTTGCAAGCTGGAAGTAACGGTCATAGCCAGAGCACATTAAAAGCTGTTTAAAGAGCTGTGGGGACTGTGGCAGAGCGTAGAAACTTCCTGGATGTACACGACTTGGTACAAGATAATCTCTTGCTCCCTCTGGTGTACTTCTTGTAAGCATAGGTGTCTCTATCTCTAAGAACCCTTCATTAGCAAGGAACTGTCTTGTAAGAGTCGCTACCTTGCTTCTCATCATGAGGTTTTTCTGGATATTGGGACGTCTTAAATCAAGAAAACGATATTTCAGACGCAGTTCGTCTTTTACTGTGATATCTGCATCAATTGGGAAAGGCGGTGTCTCAGATTCGGATAAAATACGAATGCTATCTACCTTCACTTCGATGTCTCCTGTTTCAAGGTTTTCATTCACTGCTCCGCTTCGTTTTTCTACAGTTCCGGTTACAGCGATAACAAATTCAGCTCTTAAAGAGGCAGCTTTTTTAAAACCTTCTTCACCGATTGTCTCCTCATCAAAATATAACTGGATTAAGCCGCTTCTGTCACGTAAGTCAACAAAAATCAAACTTCCCAGATTTCTTCTTTTCTGTACCCATCCCATCAGGGTGACAGTTTCCCCGATATTCTCGTTGGAAACTTCTGTACATCTATGGGATCGTTTCAATCCTTTCATGGATTCAGCCATTTTATTTTCCTCCTAAAATAGTAAAATAATATATTAAGATATCCCCAGCCTTGTCAACATATTTTTCATATCTTCTGACTGGGTTACTTTTTGAAAAGTTAAAAAAACTCTCATATCAAAGTTTTTCACTTCTTCAATCATAATAGATATTGCAGTTTCAATGTCGAACGCACTTCTATAAGGGCGATTGGCAATCAAAGCGCCAAATGCATCACATACACGAAGTATGCGGGCTCCTAATGGTATCTCCTCCCCTTTCAGGTTATTGGGATAACCGCTTCCATCTGCATTTTCATGATGATACAATACTGCTGTCAAAATTTCCTTTGGATACCCATGTTCTTTTAAAATGGCATAACCTAAAGAAGGATGCAGTCTTACATATCTAAGCTCATCTATATTCAGTTTTGCTTCTTTTTCCTCATATACATAAGAACGAAGACGTAATTTACCTATATCATGCAGCATTCCCGCTATCGCAAGATTATGGCACTGTTCTTCTGGAAGTGCCATCTCTTTGGCTACAAGCGATGCCAGATTACTGACAACAATTCCGTGAAGAATCGCCTCTCCAAAGGAATCCTGCAGCGAAGTCTCTAAATCATGCGTCCCATCATAATCAAATGCCATAGTATTTCCTCTTTTATCTGGTGTACTGTCTCATTAACATTCCGTCAATGAAACAATACATTAAAGATATTTCCTCTTCCGATCAATCATCTCATCAATTCGGTTGATATAATGATCCAGATTTTTCACATTCTCTGTTCTTTCAATTCTGCCCTGCTCAAATACATATTTGCTGCTGGCTCCTGCTCCACAAGAAATAATATCCTGTTTTTCTTCCATAATCAAGATGTTATATAAACATTCTTTGCCTGGAACACAATATCCAATATTCTCAAGATTACCTGGAATATTTTTCTGACGGTACATATAATACGCTTCCATTCCCATATTGCTGGCATATTTATCTACTAAGCGAAGCATCTCATTGGTGCTTCCCTTTACCATACTCTGATATTTTTCCATCTCGATATTAAGATGTGCCGCTCTCTTTATTGCTAAAGAATGTACTGTCAGACTTTCCGGACGAAGTTTAAATATCTCATCTAAAGTTTCATGAACATGGGAAAGGCTTTCTCCTGGAAGTCCTGTAATAATATCCATATTAATATTATCAAATCCACATTCCCTTGCAAGTAAAAATGCTTCCTTGGTCTGCTCAACAGTATGTGCTCTTCCAATTAAATCAAGCGTCTCCTGATGCATTGTCTGCGGATTAATGGAAATCCTCGTTACTCCTGCTTGTCTTAAAATACGAAACTTTTCTTTTGTGATACTGTCTGGTCTTCCGGATTCTACAGTAAATTCTTCGATTTCTTCTACTGGGAAAAGTTCGTGAATCATATTCATTAACTTTAACAAACCTTCTTCATCTAACGCAGTAGGTGTTCCACCACCGATATAAATTGTCGTAAGCTTTTTCTCTCTGTGATGCTCTGCCACAAAGGCAAGTTCCTTATATAAGGCATCTAAATATGCCCCCATCCTGTCTCCAAAGCGGGATACTGGAAATGAAGTAAAGGAACAATACAGACAGGTCGTCGGGCAGAATGGAATCCCGATGTAAAGACTGTACTCATTTTCAAACGTTCTTGATTCTAATAATACCTTTTCCTTCTGTGCCACTCTGCGACAAAGGTTCGCCTTTTGCGGGTCAGCTAGATATGTTTCCTGAAAACGCTGTTCTAGCTTTGCCGCATCAGATTCCTGCTCCATCCACTTCATAATAATTTTCGTTGGACGAATTCCAGTAAGCATCCCCCACGGAAGGCTTCTTCCAGTATACTTTTCAAATAAACGGTATAAAAAGCGGCATACAGCATTACGGCTGCCTTTGTGGTCTTCGTAATCACAGACTACCTCCTCAGAAACTTCTCTTTCTTCTGTTCCATCTGTTCCTACTTTACCTTTTAACCAGCCCTGAATACGGTCTTTCGTGTAAACAAGCGTGAGGAGAAGGTCATCCTTCTCCCATTCCTGCTCCTCAAATTCTTCTTTTGTAACTTCTACAATCTTTGTCCGCTCATAAAATGCCAGTGCGATTGCGCGCACATCATAATCATATTCACGGTCATTCTGTATTAAATAAATCATTTTACTTCTATCTTTCTACAAATGGATTCGTTTCTCTCTCTTCCCCGATTGTAGTAGATGGGCCATGTCCCGGATATACGATAACTTCGTCCGGCAGTCTCATCACTACATGGTTAAGAGATTTTAAAAGTGCCTGCGCATCTCCGGTAGGGAAATCACTTCTTCCAACACTTCCTGCAAAAAGAGTATCGCCAGAGAAAAGCCAGCCTTCTTCTGCAAAATAATAACAGCAGCTTCCAAGTGTATGTCCCGGTGTATACAAACACTGGCACTTATGTTTTGATGTCACCTCAAAAATCTGCTTATCATCAATCATCATGTTGGCATGTGTTGTATAGCCCTCTCCAAACATCGGGCTTAAATTATAATCTTTTACCATAAGAACTTCCTGTTCCGGTTTTGCTGCATATACGCGCAGCTTCCACGGATCATAATGTTCTCTTAAGCCTTCTAACGCTCCAATATGATCATGGTGTCCATGCGTAAGAAGAACTCCATCTAAAGAGTAACCTTCATCTTCCAAAAACTTAATGAGTTCTTCCGGGCTTCCTGCCGGATCAATGATAATTGCTTCTTTAATCTCATCATCCAACAAAATATATGTGTTTGTATCAATTGGCCCTAACTGTGCACAAACGATTTTTAACTGTCCCATAAATAAATACCTCCGCTGGTTAACCAGCACTTCTTTCTATATCGATAACACTTTCAATGTTTCGAAGTTTTTTAATAATATGATTCAAATCGTCAATTCCTCCGATTTCGAAAGAAAGTACGATTGTTGCTAACCCCTGTTTACTTGTTCTCGTTGACACAGATTTGATGTCTACTTTGAGTTCCATAAATACTTTGGAAATGTCCAGTAAAATTCCGGTACGGTTATGAGCATACAGACAGATTTCAGTCATGTAAAGTTCGCCGCCCTTTTCCACTGCTTCTTCTTCCCATTCTGCATCAATCAATCTTGCCCGGTCACTTTCCGGCATACCCAGTATATTCACACAGTCTGTTCTATGAATAGAAATTCCTCTTCCTCTGGTAACAAATCCGATAATCTCGTCTCCCGGAACCGGACTACAACACTTAGAAAAACGCACAGAGACATCATGAATTCCCCTTACAGTAATTCCTGATTTGCTTCGTGCTTTCTCAGTAGCCTTTGTTTTATTCTTTTCCTCAATTTCATTGAGTGCATCCTGGTCTGTCAGATTCTTCTGGTTCTCTTTGTCATATTCTTCAACCAACTTATTAATAACCTGACCTTCCTTTAATCCGCCATGCCCGATTGCCGCCAAAATAGAATCCCAGTTTTTCAGCCCGTACTTATGCATACACTTTTTCTGGTATTCCGGCTTCATATACTTAGACATCACAAGACCTTTTGCCTTACAGTAACGGTCAAGTAATTCCTTACCTTTTGAGATGTTTTCCTCTTTAAACTGTGTCTTAAACCACTGATTAATCTTTGTTTTTGCCTGCGAACTCTTTACGATAGACAGCCAGTCACGACTTGGTCCATTTGAATTCTGGGAAGTAACGATTGCAACACGGTCACCATTCTGCAGTTTATAATCAATCGGCACCTGACGACCATTGACTCGGGCGCCAACCATCTTATTACCGACTGCTGTATGAATCATATAGGCAAAATCAATCGGTGTAGAGCCTGCCGGCAGCGTTTTAACATCTCCCTGTGGAGTAAAACAGTATACCTGTTCTGTAAACAAATCAAGATCTGTCTTTAACATCGTTAAAAACTCTTTGTTATCCGACATATCCTGCTGCCACTCAAGAATCTGACGAAGCCAGCTTAACTTTTCTTCTTCTTTATTAATGTTGCCGCCGCCCTCTTTGTACTTCCAGTGTGCCGCAATACCATATTCGGCAGTACGGTGCATCTCAAATGTACGAATCTGAATCTCAAATGGTGTTCCAGAAGAACCAATCAGCGTTGTATGCAAAGACTGATACATATTCTGCTTTGGCATCGCAATATAATCCTTAAATCTTCCTGGAATCGGCTTATATATCTCGTGAATAACACCCAATGCGGCATAACAGTCCTTCACCGTGTCTACCTTGATTCTTACTGCAAAAATATCATAAATCTGATCGAGTGTCTTATGCTGGTTTCGCATCTTTTTATAAATGCTGAATAAATGCTTGACTCTTCCATCAATCTCTGCACGAATTCCCGCTTCCTCAATATGCTTACTCACCTCATCGATAATTGACTGGATAAAGTTTTCTCTGCCTACTTTATTCGTCTGCAATTTTTCCTCAAGGTCTTTGTAAACTTCTGGCTCCAGATATTTTAAAGACAGGTCATCCAGCTCTGTCTTTATTTTGGAAATACCAAGTCTGTGAGCGATTGGTGCATAAATGTCCATCGTCTCTCTGGCTTTTTCCTTCTGCTTCTCTGGTCTCATATACTGCAGAGTACGCATATTATGCAGACGGTCTGCCAGTTTAATCAGGATAACACGGATATCCTTTGCCATTGCAAGGAACATTTTCCTTAAATTCTCCGCTTGCAGATCCATCTTGTCGTGAGAATAAGATAATTGTCCCAGTTTTGTTACACCATCAACTAACAGAGCAACTTCATCGTTAAATTCTCTGGATAAATCTTCAAGAGTTGCCGTAGTATCTTCTACTACATCATGAAGAATTCCAGCTACGATTGTCTCCTTATCAAGCTCTAACTCTGCAAGAATGATTGCTACGCAGAGTGGATGAATGATATATGGCTCTCCCGACTTCCTCTTCTGGTCCTTGTGTGCATCTCTGGCAAGTTTATATGCCTTCTCCACCATAGAGAGGTCGGTAGATGGATGGTATTCCCGAATGGTATTTATCAACTTCTCATATAAGACTTCCGGATCGGTGAAATCTTCCGGCTTACTGATTTCTTTTTGTGTTCGTTTTAACTTTTGTTTCTGGGCCTCCATTACTTTCTCACCACGCTTCTCATAAGATATAATAAAATAAAAGTAGAATAATTGTACACCAAATCGTCACAATATGCAAGAGAGGCCACACATTCATGCGTGACCTCCCATTTAGAACCTTAAGAATTAATATTCACTTTTTTTCGATTCGCAGTATGCACAACGGTATACTCTGTTTTCTCTGTCTGTCAATTTAAATACCTGATCTAAATCCTGTTCTACAGAAGTGATACATCTTGGATTTTTGCAGTGAACAATATTCACGATTTTCTCTGGTAATTCAAGATGTTTCTTCTCAACAATCTTGCCATCTCTTATGTAGCACACTGTGATATCCGGATCAATATATCCTAAAACATCAAGATTTAAATCCATGTTATCTGCGATTTTGATAATATCTTTCTTTCCCATTTTGTTACTGGAAGCATTCTTAATGATTGCTACACTGCAGTCAAGATCATCCAAACCAAGATATTTGTAAATCTGCATACTCTTTCCTGCTTTAATATGGTCAAGAACAATTCCACTCTGAATACTATCTATTTTCATCTGCGCTTACCCCCAATAAAGTCATGATTAATGCCATTCTTACATACTTACCATACAGTGCCTGCTTGAAGTAACATGCACGTGGGTCATCATCTACCTTTGTTGAAATCTCATTTACTCGTGGCAGTGGATGCATAATGCAAAGGTCTTCTTTCGCATCTAATAACTTACGCTCATCTAAGATAAAGCTGTCTTTTAAGCGGATATAGTCTGCCTCATTGAAGAATCTTTCTTTCTGCACTCTTGTCATGTAAAGGATATCTAATTCAGGCATAACCTCTTCCATGGTACGAACTTCTTTATACTTGATATTTTTCTTTTCAAACACATCCTTGATGATATAATCTGGAAGACGTAACTCTTCTGGAGAAATCATAATAAAATTAATATTCTCATAACGGGACATCGCTTTAATCAAAGAATGCACTGTACGACCAAACTTTAAGTCTCCACACATACCAACTGTCAGATTATCAAGTTTTCCCTTTTCTCTTCGGATTGTCATAAGGTCTGTCAGAGTCTGTGTTGGATGGTTATGTCCACCATCACCTGCATTAATAATTGGTACAGAAAGTTTTCTTGCTGCCGCGTATGGTGCACCTTCCTTTGGATGACGCATCGCAATAATATCCGCATATCCAGATACGACTCTTACTGTATCAGAAACACTCTCTCCCTTTGCGGCAGAAGAGGAATTGGCAGAAGAAAAACCAAGTACATTACCACCAAGCTCCATCATGGCAGCTTCAAAACTAAGTCGGGTTCTTGTACTTGGTTCAAAAAATAAAGTCGCTAATTTCTTATGCTTACAAACTTCCTGATACTTCTCCTTATGAAGAATAATATCGTCAGCTAAATCTAATAAATGATTAATTTCTTCTACAGATAAATCCATCGGATCTATTAAATGTCTCATAATGACCTCCTTCGTTGTGACCAGCGCCCTTGCCAGTTAATTTTTTTAAATATACCTTTTTATTCTTTTCCTGTCAAGAGAACTCTTTTGTATTTTTATTCCCTTTCATTTTAGAAAACCCCTTCTACAAACTGTATCTTACAGATTGCCAGGGGCAGTTTTTCAAATACGTCTTATTATCCAGTTAATATTCAGATTTCTTTCTATTTTTAAACCAATTATCAATATTTTTAAACCAATCTTGCAAAACCTTTTTCTACAAGAAATTCCGGATGATAGGATAATTTTGCCTTTCTAAGTCCTGGCTCTCCTGCATCATCTTCTCTGTTCACATACTTCAGCCCATCCGCTTCATGCACCAAAAACTGCTGATTAATAATCGCATATGCTCCCGGCACTTCAGAAAATGCCTTTTCAATGTGAACAACCAGTGTATCCTCATTAATCTGCTCCCCAACTGCAAAAGCAACCACTTCGCCGTCTGCACGGATCAGTCCTCCCCTTAACCCAAGGAATTCTCTTTCTCTTAATGCATTCTCTGAAACACAGGCTTCCGCATGTTTTTCTATATTCCCTGGCTCACAGTTTATTTCTTTCCATTTATATAACATTGCGAGACAATCATCAATATTATCATCAGTTATTTTTTCATAAGCCCAGTCATAAGTCTTTATAAATTTATTAACATGGTTCTTTTTTCCATGAAACTTCTTTCCTTTTAAGCCAATCAGCTTCTCACATTCATAAATATAGTCTGCACTATCCCTGTCAAATTCGATTTCAAACTTCCCTGGCATGTGTTCTTCAAGCCATGCCTCATTCTCTCTGTATACACAATGTAGCTTTAACGGCTCTTCATTTTCCTTACAATGTGCCTCTAATGCAAGCAAAGCCTTTTTCGGGCTGGCATCCCCTATCGGAAAGCTGTAACTGCTGCCATCTTCCGTTGTGCGGAAAATCAGCATATCTTCACACACTGTATACTCTAATAAATAAAAGTCTTTCCACAGATATACTGCGGCAAAAGACATATCGCAGCTTCGAGAATTTGCCTTTTTCATATATTTATCAATAATCTCTTTATCACTCGCCTTTACAGGCTGAAAATCCATAGTCTACCTCTTTTCTACTATTTTCTCTTTGTTATTTATTTACAGCATAAAACCACGGTATTCTTTATTGTTACATTCTATATCAATTCAGGATACCATGGTTTTTATTATATTGGATTACAAATCACCAAACGGATTACATATAAATCTATCCGTAACTCATGCAATAAATCATGCGCGAAATGTATCTTACTATATATAACTTATTTTTCCGCAAATTACAATACCTTTTCTACTCGAGCTTGTTTGAAAAATGCTTTCTGCAGATGTACGTTACAATTTGTGAAAATGATTTTTCAAACACCTTTAGGCATTTAAAAGGTTCTCTAAAGTAGCGCGGATTGCTTTAATAAAGTCTTCGCTGTTTACTGTAGTTACATTTTCTAAAGTTGTGATTAATGCTAAGTCTTTTGTCATTGTTCCGCTCTCAATTGTATCAATCGTTGCTTTTTCTAACTTATCTGCAAATGTCACTAACTCATCAATTCCGTCTAACTTACCACGCTTTCTAAGAGCTCCTGACCATGCAAAAATAGTTGCAACAGAGTTTGTAGAAGTTTCTTCACCTTTTAAATGTTTGTAATAATGTCTCTGTACTGTACCGTGTGCTGCCTCGTATTCTGTTATTCCGTCTGGTGCAACAAGTACGGAAGTCATCATTGCAAGAGAACCAAATGCAGTCGCAACCATATCACTCATTACGTCTCCATCATAGTTCTTACAAGCCCAGATATATCCACCTTCAGAACGGATAACTCTGGCAACCGCATCATCAATTAATGTATAGAAATATTCGATACCGGCTTCCTCGAACTTCTCTTTATAATCTGCATCGTAAATATCCTGGAAAATATCCTTAAATGTATGATCGTACTTCTTAGAAATCGTATCCTTTGTCGCAAACCATAAATCCTGATGGGTTTCTAATGCATAATTAAAACAAGATCTTGCAAAACTGTCGATAGAACCATTCAGGTTATGCATTCCCTGTACGATACCAGGACCATCAAATTCATGAATCAGCTCTCTTGTTTCCGTTCCGTCTTCTGCAGTGTATACAATCTCTGCCTTACCTTTTCCAGGAATCTTCATCTCAGAAGCTTTATAAACATCTCCATAAGCATGTCTTGCGATCGTGATTGGTTTCTTCCATGTCTTTACAGTAGGCTCGATTCCCTTTACTACGATTGGCGCACGAAATACTGTACCATCTAAGATTGCACGAATGGTTCCGTTAGGACTCTTGTACATTTCTTTTAAATTATATTCTTTTACACGGGCTGCATTTGGAGTAATGGTAGCACATTTAACCGCTACACCATACTTCTTAGCTGCCAATGCAGAATCTACTGTAACCTGGTCATTTGTCTCATCTCTGTATTCAAGGCCAAGATCATAATACTCTGTCTTTAAATCAATAAAAGGAAACAGAAGCTCATCCTTAATCATCTTCCAGAGAATTCTGGTCATCTCGTCTCCATCCATCTCCACTAATGGAGTTGTCATCTTAATCTTATCCATCGTATATCTCCCTTCCATATCACTCAATTGTTTGCATTTCATTCATTTGAACTTGTAAAGCACCGGAACTTGCTTTATCTAGAACGCATTACCCGGACTTCCCGCTTAATTTCCTAAAACAGCAAATTATTCTTCAAAACCTGCTATTCGTTATTATATAGTAAAGCACATACAAAATGCAAGTTTTTTTGTCTGATAATTCATTTTTTATAACTCTTTACTGTCTAAAACTATCGTAAACGGACCATCATTTAACAATTCTACCTTCATATCCGCTCCAAAAACACCATGTTCTACCTTGGGCACTTTTTCCTTACATACTCGTATAAACTCCTCATACATTTCTTCTGCCTTCTGTGGGTTTCCCGCTTTTATAAAACTTGGCCTTCTTCCTTTTTTGCAATCCGCAAGTAAAGTAAACTGAGAAACTACCAAAAGTTCTCCATTCACATCCTGAAGGGAAAGGTTCGTCTTTCCTGCATCATCTTTAAAGATTCGAAGTTCCGTAACTTTCTTTACAATTTTATCAAGATCTGCCTGTTCGTCTTCTTCTGCTACACCGAGAAAAACTAATAAGCCTGGGCCGATCTGTCCAGTGATATCGCCGTCTACTCGGACGGTGGCGTGGGTGACTACTTGTAATACTGCTTTCATAATTTTGTCCATCCTTTATTTATATCAAATATACTCCACTATAGCACATTTTTCTATTTAATTCATTAAGTAAACTACAGACGAAGCCATTGCCCCACAAATCCTCACAGCCACTATTTAATTCAAACAAAACCCAGCCAAAGACAGCCCGAGAAGAGAGAAGATATCCTATATTTGTAGCCTCGGAACAAGGTTTAAATGTGAGCGCATAAAGCGAACATTTAAACCGCCGCGACTAAAGTCACAAATATAGGATATCTTCTCTCTTCTCGGGCGTCTGTCTCTTAATGAATTAAATAGTAACTCAGCGAATATATTTGTTTTGAGAAATTTGAAGCAGAGTAGGTAGTGACGTTATGCTT